>SKXC01000061.1 GCA_007128625.1 Syntrophomonadaceae bacterium
AAAGCGTTTCTGACCACACGTAAAGAAGAAGAAACAACCCATATCGGTAAACTGCTCGGCTCCGTTCTCAGCCAGCCCCTGGTTGTTGCCTTAAACGGTGAACTGGGCAGCGGTAAAACCGTTTTCGTACATGGTGCGGCAGCCGGCCTTGATGTAGAAAAAGACCTGGTTTCCAGTCCCACCTTTGTTTTACTAAAAATTTATCCCGGCCGCCTGCCGGTCTATCATCTCGATTTTTACCGCCTCGGCGCCGAAGACGACCTGCTTGAACTCGGGTTTGAGGAATACCTGCCCGGCGATGGAATTGCTTTTGTCGAGTGGGCCGGCCGTCTGCCCCAACTGCTCCCGCAAGATTACCTGCAGGTAAACCTGGAACGCTTCGAGGATGACCAGGGAGAGGGCCGCCTGATCTGGTTTATTCCTTTTGGTTCCGCTGCTGCCCGGGTAGTAGAATCTTTAATGGCCGGGGTAACCTGGCACACCGATGGCACCCTTTACAGGGAGCAGTCCCGGTAATATTTATCCTGACCGGTTCCCGGCAAGCAGCACCTGGATTGAAATTGGCAGTTTTTGTTCTGTCTTCTTGTAAAGAGAGGTCAATGCTGCAGTAAATATAAACTGCAGAAAATATAAAAATGAAGGCTTGCCAACTGGCGTTAACTTTAATAGATAAATTTTTAAGCAAATGCGCCGGCAGCCTGGAAATTATAGCGGTAAGGAGCATTTTAGATATGCAAAATAACTACAAAATAGCTATATACCTGGTGATCCTGATCATCTTTTTGGGGTTTGCTGCCGACTTTTATGAAAGAGAAGGCACTCTTAGTTACGAAGGCGGCACTTATACGGGAGAAATTAAATGGTTTGAGCCCCATGGTCAGGGAACCTGGGTCCATCCGGATGGTGATAAATATAAAGGGCAGTGGAAAGAAGGCAAACGGCATGGTCACGGAATTTACAAGTCTGCAGACGGTTTGCATTATGAAGGGGAATTTGAGGATAACCTGATGCACGGCCGGGGTATAGTTACCCGGGCCAGCGGGTTGAAATACGAAGGTGAATTTAAAGAAGGCCTTGCCCACGGCTACGGGAAAACAATTTTTCCGAACGGGGAAACCTATGAAGGCGAATATCAAGAGGGGCGCAGACACGGGGAAGGAACCTTTATTGATGCCGCCGGAAATAAATATGAAGGAGAATTTAAAGACGATCTCTTTCACGGCGAAGGCCGATTACTTGATGCCGGTGGAGAAAAATATGAAGGCGAGTTTAAAGAGGACCGTTTTCACGGACAGGGAGTATATACTTCCCCGGAAGGGTTACACTATGAAGGCGAGTTTAAAGAGGGCATGTTTCACGGGCAGGGAAAGGTAACTTATCCTTCCGGAGCAAGCTATGAAGGCGAATGGAAAAATGACCGCTTTCACGGTGAAGGAACCTATGTTTCCCCTGATGATATAAAATATGAAGGAGAATTTAAAAATGGTCTTTTCCACGGGGAAGGCGTGATGACTTTCCCCGATGGAAGTCAGCTTGAAGGAACCTGGGAAGAGCACGAATACGTGGGATAAGGCCCCAAAAAATTCATGCATACAAAGTTACCACAGGAGGTTTTAAGCCCTGCTAATCCTCGGTATTGATACAGCAACCCTTTCCTGCAGCACAGCCCTGCTGGATGAAGATAGAATACTGGCTGAAATGACCCTCAACATCAAGAAAACCCATTCGGAGCGCTTGATGCCTTTACTTGACCGGATGCTTTCTGAAAGCGGAATTGAACGGGAAGAGCTTGATGCTGTTGCGGTTTCGGCCGGGCCCGGTTCATTTACCGGCCTTAGAATAGGTGTTGCCACGGGCCGCGGTCTGGCCCAGGGTCTCGCTATCCCGGCTGTGCCTGTCTGCACTCTTGCCGCCCTGGCCGAGGCGGTGCCGGCCCCGGGAGCCCTGATCTGCCCCCTGCTTGATGCCCGCCGCAGCCAGGTTTATACTGCCATCTACCAGAGAGAAAGCGCAGCACCCTTAAACCTGGAAACTGTTTTGGAGCCGGCAGCCCTGAACCTTTCTGATCTGATTAAGGCCCTGCAGCAGGGTGAGATAAGTGACAAAAGAGTAGTTTTCCTCGGTGAGGGTCTGCAGAGCTATGCTGAAGAACTGCAGCAGGCCCTGCCCGGGCGGGCCCTGATCACCCCGGCCCCCTTTCGGGTCTGCCGTGCCGCCCTGGTTGCCCTCTGCGGCCGGCGCTTATTACAGGCTAACCCCGGGGCCTCCTACTTGGACCTCCTGCCCAACTACCTACGCCGCCCGGAAGCAGAAAGGCTCGCCGCTGAAAAAAAGGAGAGAGATTAACAGCAGCCATGGACCTTTTTATAACCATAGAAGAGATGACCGGTGAAGATTTGGAAACAGTAAGCGCCATTGAACAGGCTTCTTTTAAGGATCCCTGGTCACTACATTCTTTCCAGACTGAAATTGAAACCAACCACCACGCCCTTTACCTGGTAGCCCGTCTCGAGGGTGTAATTATCGGCTACCTGGGAGCCTGGATTGTTTTCGAGCAGGTTCATATTACCACCCTGGCTGTTAAAGAGACCTACCGCCGCCGGGGGATAGCCATTCGCCTGGTAGAGACCCTGGTCGAAAAAGTGGCACCCCGCGGGGTTTCCTGCCTGACCCTGGAAGTGCGACCCAGCAATAAGGCCGCCCGCCTTTTTTATGAAAAACTGGGGTTTGTGGTTACGGGCAGGCGCAAGCACTATTATGCCGACGAAGATGCCCTGATCATGACCAAAAATAATCTCAAATTACCGGAAGGAATAAAAAGAGGAGGGGCCGATGAATACTGAGCCGGTATTAATTCTTGGTATCGAGACATCCTGTGATGAAACTGCCGCCTCCGTGGTTGCAGATGGTAAACAAATCCTGAGCAACCTGGTATCTTCCCAGGTCCAGCTGCATGCTCCTTTCGGTGGAGTGGTCCCCGAAATAGCTTCCCGCCAGCACCTCAGCTTGCTTAACACCCTGGTTGAGCAGGCCCTGCAGGATGCATGTATTGAACTGGCCGATTTACAAGCCATCGCTATTTCACACGGCCCGGGCCTGGTCGGAGCCCTCCTGGTCGGAGTAGCCACGGCCAAGGCCCTGGCCTATGCCTGCCGCCTGCCCCTGGTTGCCGTCAACCATTTAGAGGCCCACCTCTATGCCAACGAGCTGGGCGGAGAAGCGATTGTTTATCCGGCGGTAAATTTGATTGTTTCCGGGGGGCATACCCAACTGCTCCTTTTAGAAAAGTCCGGCTCGATCACTTCTCTCGGCCGTACCCGCGATGATGCCGCTGGCGAAGCTTTCGATAAGGTGGCCCGGGTTTTAGAGCTGGGCTATCCCGGCGGACCTCTGATTGACAAAATGGCCCGGGAGGGCAACCCTGCGGCCGTTGATTTCCCCCGGGCCTGGTTAAAAGATGATCATCGCTATGATTTCAGTTTCAGCGGTTTAAAAACAGCGGTAATCAACCACCTCTACCATGCCCGCAGAAAAAATGAAACGGTAAACCTGCCCGATGTGGTGGCCTCCTTCCAGGAAGCGCTAATCGAGGTTCTGGTTGAAAAAACACTCGCCGCCGCCCTCAACTTTAAAGCCAAAACAGTGCTCATGTCCGGCGGAGTGGCCGCCAACAGCTACCTGCGCCGGCGTATGAAAAAGCGTCTTGCTGAAGCCCTCCCGGCAGTAGACCTGCGTTACCCGCCCCCTGAGCTATGCACCGATAATGCAGCCATGATTGCTGCTGCCGCTTACCACCATTACCAGGAGGGTCATTTTGCCCCCCTCGATCTCAATGCCCGGCCCGGCCTCTCCCTGTAGTGATTGAAGCCTGAGGTTAAGTTTGAAAGGGAATCGGATCTTAGGAGTTGACCTTTTTCGATACCTTGTAAATATTATGGTAACTGTTTGTTGGTGCTGTTCATAACTGGATGAAAACAGCATCTTTCAGGCTTTCTTCTGTGGATAACTATGTGCATAATGTGGATTACTTTTAATGGAATTAAATAAAGCACATATAAATCAAGCTTTTTTATGCCCAAACTACTGTTCATGGTAACATAATCAGTTGCCGTAATTTATTAAGAATCGGATCTATTTTTCACTGTCAGGACAAAAAGGACAAAAGACACTAGGACAAAAGACAGATCTTTTTTTACAGAAAGGTGTAAACTTGATCGAAAAATTATGCTATAATTAAAAAACTCACTCATGAGTTGCGATAATCCCGCAGGAGGTTAGCGATTGCCTTTCCCAGCAAATTTAAAAGACGTTCATTTTATTGGTATTGGCGGTTACGGTATGAGTGCCCTGGCCCTGGTCCTTCTTCAGCAGGGTTACACCGTCAGCGGATCCGATCTTAAGGAATCGACCCTGACAGCAAACCTGGCTGAGCAGGGCGCTTCCGTTATTATCGGCCATCAAGAGGCTAATCTTGCCTCTGCCGAACTGGTTATCTATTCCACTGCCGTTCCTTCCCTTAACCCGGAGTTAGTTGAAGCAGCACGCCGTGGGCTGACTATCTGGCACCGCTCCGAACTGCTCGCCGCCCTTTTAAATGATGCTTACGGCATTGCTATTACCGGAACCCATGGCAAAACAACAACTACAGCTATGGTCGCCCTGCTGTTAGAAGCAGGGGGCCTTGACCCTACTGCCATTATCGGGGGAGTGCTTCCCGCTTACGGCAGCAATGCTCGTCTGGGCAGCAGTCGTTACCTGGTCGCCGAAGCCGACGAGAGTGACAGCTCTTTTACCCGTTATTATCCAAAGCTGGCCTTGGTCACCGGGATAGAGGCAGACCACCTCGATCATTACAACAATAACCATGCAGGTTTGATCGAAGCTTACAGCACCTTTCTTTCTAATATTGATCCCTCTGGCACTGCCCTGCTCTGCGCCGATGATCCCCACCTGGGTGAGCTGGCTATCAACCCGGAGCAGCAGGTCTTCTATTACGGGCTAAAGCACCATGATGATCAGCAAAGCGGCCAAACAAGCCCGAACAGTCAAAATAACTCACCCGTTAAACCTCCCGACTACTATGCAGGAAATATAAACCTGATGAACCGGGGGGCAACCTTTGATTTTTATTACCGCGACAGCCTGCGGGCTTCTGCAGTAAATCTAAACGTGCCCGGTCTGCACAATGTCTGTAACGCCACCGGCGCCCTGGCCCTGGCTGACCGACTCGGCCTTGACCCGGCGGTCTGTTCAGGCGTCCTGAGCGATTTTACCGGTGTCGGCCGCCGCTTTGAGGTTATCGGCACGGTCAATGATATAACGGTAATCGATGATTATGCCCATCATCCCACCGAGATCAGGGCCACCATAAAAGCGGCCCGCCCCAACTGCCGCCGCCTGATCTGTATCTTTCAACCGCACCGCTATACCCGCACAGCCTATTTTTTTGATGAATTCTCCAGGGCTTTTGCCGAAGCGGATCTGCTCCTTTTGCACAGCGTTTACTCGGCCGGTGAAGTGCCTATCCCCGGAGCTACTTCAGATTTGCTGGCCGATCAAATCCGCTATTACAGCAATATCCCTGTCTTTCAATGTGACAATCTCTACATGCTTGAAGAGCAGGTCTTAAATATTGTCCGCCCCGGTGATCTGATCATTACCATGGGAGCAGGAGACATCACCAAGATCGCCCCCGATATTTTGACCAGGCTGCAGGAAAAAGAAAGCCGGGCCTGAACAAACTGAACCAGTCCTAAAGTTAAGCGTCGAAAAACCATAAGGAGCCAACCGATGTCCAACTTCATCGATCTGCACAACCACATTCTCCCCGCTTTAGATGACGGGCCTGTCAACATGGATCAAGCAGTTATGCTTGCCCGTGACCTGGTTGAAGCCGGCTATCAAACTGTAGTGGCCACCCCGCACACTTTTGAAGGTGAACCCGCCCCGGAACTTATTTTAGAGCGGTTAAATGAACTGCAGGCCGAATTAAAGCGGCAAAACCTGCCTTTAAAGCTGCTTCC
>SKXC01000050.1 GCA_007128625.1 Syntrophomonadaceae bacterium
AATATTTCAATTGGTATAATCGAAATCATAGCCGGTCTATTCATGGCCGGCCTGGCCGCACTGGTTTTCGCAGAGTTTCCGGAAGCGGTTATTGGAGCGATGATGCTTTTAATTGGAATTGAACTGCTTAAATTTGTTACGACAGTATCATGGGGCTGGGAATATATTCCACTGGCGGTAACAGTGCTTTTATCAGTCGTTTTTAACATGGCCTACGGCTTTATAGCAGGCCTGGCTGTTTTTTACTTGATCCGTTATTTTTACCGGCCTACAGTCTCGTAAACATGAAAAAAACACGCCCTTAACAGGACGTGAGATCTTCTCCATTCAATTACTTACTTTATATCCACCTCTTGGCGGGGAATAATCCCCGCCTTTTTTTAACGGGAAAACAACTGTCTCTATTTTAAAATGTTTAATCAAGTGCGCATAGCTTTCGTTTCCAACAGATTTGTTAACGACCTCGTAGTGACTGAACACCTGCTATGCTTATTAGCAGCCAGTAAACTTTATTTCAATACCCCCCGGGCAAAGGTCCGGTTGACATCTTTGATCTCGACTTTAACTTCTTTGCCTACTTTATCGCCTGCGCCTTCCACGTTAACTACAAACCCCTGGATACGGGCAATACCGTGACTTGAATTGGTAGAATGTGGTTCTTCAATGGTTAAATCTAAAACCTCTCCTGCTTTCACCGGTAAAGCTAGAGCCTGAATTTCTTTTTGACTACCCCGGGCGACGATCCGGTACTTTGCCAAGTGGATATCTGCAGTGCCACGGATAAATATTTTCCTGTTCAACTCCTCTTCAAGTTTTTTTAGATTGCCGCCACCACTGCCAATGATAATGGCAGCCACCTCGTGATGCATTTCGACCAGCACCGCCTTACTTTTTTCCTCCTGCAGCTGCCGCTTAAGCTCACTTTCAATTCTTGTGCTTAACACCAGGGGAGTGAGTACTCTTCCCGAGCCGCTGCAGTAAGGACATGGCTGCTGAAGGTATTCTGAAAGATCCTGTCGCACTTTTTTCCTGGTCATTTCAACCAGTCCAAGATTGGTAAGCCCAAGGACATAGGTTTTGGTCCGATCATTTGTAATCGAAGCATTAAGCTTGTCAATAACTTTCCGCCGGTGATCTTCAATAGTCATATCGATAAAATCGATGATAATGATCCCGCCTATATCACGCAGGCGAACCTGCCTGGCAATTTCTTCGGCTGCTTCCAGGTTAGTTTTTAAAATTGTGTCGGCCAGGTTGCGGCGACCGATATAGCGGCCGGTGTTAACATCAACTACAGTTAATGCTTCTGTTTCATCAAAAACCAGGTAACCGCCACTTTTTAGCCAAACCTGACGGGAGAGGGCATTTCCCAGTTCTTTTTCTATCCCGTATCGTTCAAAAATCGGTTCTTTATCCTTGTAATGTTTCACCTTGGATTTTAGATGGGGTGAGATATAATCGACTATTTCGCGAACCTTATCATATTCATGCTCGTTGTCAATCAGAAAACTGCTGAATTCTTCAACAAAAAGATCACGGGCGATGCGACAGGTAAGCGATAAATCCTGGTAGAGAATAGCCGGGGCAGTTTTTTGCTGAAAACGAGTCAGAATACGGTTCCAAAGCTGGACTAAAAACTGCAGATCCTGCCCCATTACCTCGATATCGACGCCCTCGGCTACTGTCCTCACGATCAGCCCCAGTTCTTCTGGTTTAAGTTTCTCTACTTCCTGCTTCAATCTTTCACGTTCGGTCTGGCTTTCAATACGCCGGGAAACTCCTATATAATCTGCTCCGGGCACAAGGACCAGGTAACGGCCCGGTATGGTGATCTGCCCGGTTACCCTGGCCCCTTTACTTCCCAGGGGTTCTTTGATCACCTGGACCATGATCTCTTCTCCCACCCGGAGCAATTTTTCAATTGATCCGCGGTCAAGTGGTGGGCTTTCTTCGAAATCATCAGTAAAAACATCATCAACATATAAAAATGCGTTCTTTTCCAAACCGATATCGATGAAAGCCGCCTGCATACCCGGCAAAACATTGGCCACTATACCTTTATAAAGGTTACCAACCACCCTGTACTGAAGAGGTCTTTCAATATCCAGTTCGACTAATTTACCTTTTTCCAACAGGGCAACCCGGGTAGCCCGGTTATCACAATTAACTATAATTTTTTTATCCATAATAAATCACATCCCTTAAATCTATGAATACAATTATTGGCCATTTTTAAAGAAGATTTTTTCCCGGCTTAGGTCCCAGTAGGCCTTTTGTAAACTATTATCATCCAGTTCTTTTTCTAACTGTTCGATAACAAAAAATGGGGATACCCCGCCCTGGCTGCCGGCCTGCAGCATCAAATTTAATTCCAGTTGATTATTACATTCCTGGTCTTTGAAAAAGGCTTCAATGATGTAAGGCCTGACATTAACATAAGCATTTTTGTTTTTTTTCCTTGCCCGCAAAGCCACTATTTCTTCCCTGGACATCAAACTCTCCAGGGCAGTGTGGTACGATCCCGGAATAACTTTAAACCCCAGGCTGGCGATCAATTTTGCCCGGTATAATACCGCTCTAACCAGTGAAGGAAGCAAGGATGCGTCATTTTCTACTGTGTAAGCCCCAGTTAAATCGAGCCCATCCGGCAGCTGCTTCTTTAAAACAGCAATAAACCATTCGGGGGTTACCGGTTCGGAAAAAAAAACCTCCCCGTATTCTTCTGAAGCGGTAACATTAACCGGAAGCGGGACCGCCAGGTTAAAGCGCAAGTGGGGATTATATCCCTCACTGTATGCTAATGGAAGCCCGCTTCTTCGAAAAGATCTCTGAAACAAGCGCATCATATCCAGGTGCGAAAGGTGTTTTAAGGAATCCCGAAGGGCAAATTTGAAGCGCATCCGAGTCATTGAGCCACTCCTTCTTCGGGGGCATCATTGCTGAACGCTTTCTGATGCTCTCGAACAAATACTTCTTTAGCAACTCCACAATCGATATGATCCCAGGGTAAAATATCATCATACCGAAAGTGCCGGTAGGCATATCTACCGGCATCGATATTCAGTTCCCGAAAAGCCTGCTGCCATTTAATAAATGTAAAATTTTCAGACCAGCCGTCAAAACGGCACCCCAGCTGCCAGGCCCGTTCCAGTACAGGCGCCAGTTTACGATCACCGCGGGCAAACACAGCTTCCAGAAAACTGGCTTCAGGATCATGCCAGCTTAATTCAACCCCGGGCATTTTCTTAAAGCCTTTTTGCAGCAGTTCCTGGCGCTCGATTACCTGCTGTAAGGCAAGCTGTGGTTCCCACTGGAAAGGGGTATGGGCCTTGGGTACAAAAGTGGACACACTAACAGATAAATTAATTTTACTCTTTGCCTTTTTACGGAAATACTGCCTGATTTTCTGGCATAAATCAATTATTGCCTGCACATCGGCTTCTTCTTCAGTTGGCAGACCAATCATAAAGTATAGTTTGAAACCCTGCCAGCCGGCATCGACAGCATCTCCAAGAGCAGAAAATATCCCGGCTTCCGTAATATTTTTCTTGATTACCCGCCGCAGGCGTTCGGTAGCTGCTTCCGGGGCAAAGGTAAGGCTGCTTCGCCGACCACGGTGCAACCTGTCAGCAAGCTTAATAGAATATGAGTCGAGCCGCAGGGAAGGAAGGCTGCATTTGACTTTTTCTTTAACCAGAGCCTGATCTAAATCATCGATCAGGTTGTCGAGCCCGGGATAATCGCTGCTGCTTAAAGATGATAAGGACAGTTCTTCATAACCGGTAGCAGCAATCTGTTCTTTAGCTGTCTTGACAACCTGCTCCCGACCGCGGTACCTGACCGGTCTAAATATATAACCGGCCTGACAAAAACGGCAGCCTCTACTGCAACCGCGAAACAATTCAACAACAGCCCGGTCGTGGATAGCCTGAAGGTAGGGAACAATCGGCGCAATCGGATAGATGGTGCTATTCAGATCAGTTACAGTTCTTTTAGCAATTAAATCAGGTGAGCCTGGATCTATTTTTTTCAGAGGACATAATTGGCCTTCGTTATCCAGGGTTTGATAAAAAGCAGGAACATATATACCTTCCAACCGGGAAAGACGGGTTAAAATTTCACTGCGCTCCAGGTTCTGGTTTTTCAGCTCAATTAAACCGGTCAGCAGTTCGGGAAGAAATTCTTCAGATTCGCCCAAAACAAACAAGTCAAAAAAAGGGGCAAGCGGCTCCGGATTAAAAACACAGGGGCCTCCACCGATAATCAGCGGTTCCGACTCACTGCGCTCACTGCTTAACAGTGTAATACCGGCCAGGTTAAGCATATTAATAACATTTGTATAGCTCAGCTCGTACTGCAGGGAAAAACCGACAAGATCAAATTCTAAAAGCGGCTTATGACTTTCCAGGGCAAAAAGAGGCAGGTCATGCTCACGCATTAGCTTTTCCATATCTGTGCCCGGGGCAAAAGCCCGCTCCATAAGCGCATTCGGCAGGCTATTTACGCTTTCATAGAGTATTTTTAACCCCTGGTTGGACATGCCAACCTCGTAAAGATCAGGGAAAGCTAAAACCATCCGCACTGCCATTTCAGCATGATTTTTCCGGCAGGAATTCCATTCATTTCCCATGTAACGGGCCGGTTTTTGCACCTGTTTCAGAAGGTGCTTCAATTGTATATCTTGATCCTGCATATTTACACATCGCGATCGTAATCCATTATAACATTCAAAAAAGAGCTATACTACAAGCACTGATACCCGAAGTTAGGTTAATAATACCATATCATTCCTGATTTGACAAGAGTCTCCTATAGCAGCCCTTTCTCTCGAAAACTAAAAAAACAGCCATCCCCGATAATAAGATGGTCACGCACTGCTATACCTAAAATATTACCGGCATCTACTAACCGCCTGGTAACTTCCAGGTCTTCCTGGCTGGGCGTAGGATCACCGCTTGGGTGGTTATGGAATAAGATAACCGATGCAGCGCTTTTACGCAATGGCTGGTTAAAAATTTCACGGGGATGGACAATTGATGCGCTTAAGCTTCCCACAGAAATTTCTTCCCTGGAGATAACATGATTTTTAGTATTCAAAAGAAGTATCTTAAAAAATTCTTTTTTCTTGTAGCGCAGATCTTCCATAAATAAATCGGCTGCCTGCCTCGGAGTAGTAATACTGCCTGCTTCTCTGCGGGGTGTAGTAGCCAGCCTGGAACCCAGTTCCAGGGCAGCCTTTATCATGACTGCCTTGTCGGGTCCGATTCCCTTATTTTCCTGGAGATCTTCCAAAGACAAGTTTGGCAAACTCCTTAATCCCCCACTCTGAGCAATAATCCTTGTTGCCAGCTGCAGGGCAGATTCGGTCTTGTTGCCCACCCGCAACAATATTGCCAGCAATTCTGCATTGGAAAGCACTTCGGCTCCCAGGGCGACCAGTTTTTCCCGGGGCCTTTCTTCAAGAGGCATGTCTTTTATGGTAATCGATTGATTGTCATCCATTGCCATCCTTTCCACTAAACCAGGTTGGAACCTGCATAACTGTAAATAATTCATAAAGCAAACTCAAAGGCAAACCAACTACGTTGAAATAGCATCCTTCAATCCTATCAATAAACAAAGCTCCTTTGCCCTGAATTCCGTAAGCACCGGCCTTGTCCAGTGGTTCTCCACTAAGCACATAAGCATCAATATGCCTGTTTTGCAGAGCTTTCATCCACACCCCTGTTTTTGTAAACCCTGTCTGACATCTTTCTGCAGCAATATCATAAAGAGCGAGGCCGGTAAATACTTTATGCTCTTTGCCGCTCAACATTTTAAGCATCCTACGGGCCTCATCCCGGTCACCAGGTTTCCCTAAAACTTTTTCCTGGCAAACAACCACTGTATCTGCAGCAAGAACAAAGCCGCTTATTAAACGGCGGGTAACATCAAGTGCCTTTTTTTGAGCGATTTCCACCACCATTTCATCAGGATTTTCGCTTGAAACCATATCTTC
>SKXC01000055.1 GCA_007128625.1 Syntrophomonadaceae bacterium
CTGCCTCTGAAAACGCCGCCATATTTGCCTCCCGGCTGCATCAAAAACTACAATTACCGGTAGATATGATTGATGAAAGGTTAACCTCGATCAGTGCTGAAAAGAGTCTTATTTCCGGCGGTGTCAACCGGAAGAACCGCCGTAAGATTAAAGACAAACTGGCTGCGGTTATGATATTGGAATCATATCTATCTTCACGAAAAGATAGCTGCTAAATGCTATTATTAAGCCATAAATCAATAAAAAGAGGTGTTTTACTGTGAATGATAATGGTGAAGAAAGAACAGATATTCTTGTTCTGGTTGATGATGAAGGTAATGAGCATGATTTTGCCCTCGTTGATCGCTTCCGGGTCGATTTACAGGAGTACGCAATTTTAGTTCCGGTTTTATATTTTGAGGACACAGAAGATGAAGATTACATAGACTTTGAAGATGAAGCCTATATATTTCGCATTGAAAAAGGCACCAGTGAACAGAACAACAATATCTCAGAAAACCTCTATGACCATTTCCAGACAGGGACAGTGGTAACAGAAGACACTGCCGGTAGCATTCCTTCCGGTAGTGGTGGTGGAAAAAAACATGCTGATGAGCAAGAATTTCTGGTTGAGGTTGAGGATGAAGAAGAGTGGAGCAGGGTTGCCGCACGCTGGGAAGAACGGGTAAAAACTTCAGAAAACAATGATGATGAGGGTTTATCTTAGTCTTATTTTCCGCTTGTTTTAAGGAAAAGAAGGTGGTTTATTAATGTTTAGATTTATTGCAGCACTACTGGCAGCATTGGTGCTAGTAGCAGTGGTTGCCGTTTTCGGACTGTCAAATTATTATAACAACATGGTAGAGCCGGTTGATCCCCAGGCAACTGAAGATTTTGTTCTGGTCAATATTCCTCACGGCGCAAATACGGAAGTTATTGCCAGTATTTTATATGATCACGGTTTGATTCATAATGAAACGGTATTTCGTTTTTATGTACGTCGCCAGAACAGTAATCAGGGCTTTGTTGCCGGGCAGTATTATTTAAGTCCGTCCATGGATCTGGAGCAGATAGTAGAAATAACCCGGTCCGGAGCTGTTTATGCTGAAACGGTCTGGTTTACCATCCCCGAAGGTTTTACAATTGAACAAATTGCTAATCGGTTGGAAGAAAAAGGCCTGGTTGATCATCAGCAAATACTAAGCCTGGCCCGTGAACCATCGGCAGCGATCATGAATGATTTTCCATTTCTGCAGGAAATTGATGATCCTGACATCGAGTATCTGCTTGAAGGCTACCTGTTTCCGGATACTTATGAAGTATATTTTGACGCCGGTGCAGAAGGAATAATCAGGATCATGCTGCGCCAGACTGAGCGGATCATGGCAAGAATCAACGGCCAGAATGGCAGTGAACAAGAATACACTCTGCATGAAATATTGACCGTTGCCTCAATTGTGGAAAGGGAAGCACGCGTGGATCATGAACGCAAACGAGTAGCAGGGGTTTTCTATAACCGCCTTGACAGGGGCCAGAAACTTGAATCATGTGCGACGATTCAGTATATCCTGGATGAAACCAAAGAACGCCTGACTAATGAAGATCTTAAGATTCCTTCCCCTTATAACACGTATCAGAACCCTGGGCTACCCCCCGGCCCGATTGCCTCCCCGGGTGAAAAGTCAATGGCGGCTGCGTTTTATCCAGAAGACCATGATTACTATTATTTTAACTATAAAAATGATGGAAGCGGCGAACACTACTTTTCGAAAACATTTGAAGAACACAACCGTAATATCAGGAGGGCCAGAGATAACAACCGGTAGTTTGAGCCTGTCCATTTATTCCCAGTTTTACAGGACAAAATACGGTTTTTAAAACCAATAATGGCTATAAAAACAGAATATTCATAAATAGCAATAATTGTATTGACAAGTAAAAATTTATACTGTATGTTTAGTCAATAAGGATATATATTTTTAACCTCAAGACAGCATCAAATCTTTTGTAAATCAAGATTATATATCTAAAGTATACCATGCCTTTCGGGCAATTTTTAGACGATAAAGCGAACCTGCTTTTAAAAACAGGTTATATTTATTATATCTGGTATTTTTATGAACAGGAGTGGGTCTAATTGCATATACTGCTTGTGGAAAATAACTTCATATTTTCCAGGGATATAAAAAACTCTTTGGATAATGATAATATCGACTGTGAAGTTGTAAACTGTTCGTCAAGAGCTGTTTTAACAGACATAGCTGAAAAGCTTTTACCGGATATAGTAATCATTGATTTTGACTACTCCATTGACAATGTTGACAGCATCGTAAAAAGAATTCGTCAAACCACTCCTGAAACCAGTATCTATGCCTTTATCAATAGCGAACATTATGAAAAGCTCAACCAGGCTATCGATCTTGGTATTGATGATTATGTGGTCAAACCGCTGCAATTAAAAGATGTAATGCTCAGGCTAAAAATGGGCTTGCAGCGTAAAGGGATGAGCTTTGAGCAGCCGGCTGATCAAACAGGGCTGGAAAATGGTGCTGATGATATGTTTCGTGATCTGGCCGATGAATTTAGGGATCAGCTTAAAGAAAGTGAAAAGCCCCCCCCGGAAGCTGAAGCTGTTAGCGATGATGCCAAACCGGGTGAAATATTTGATGCTGAGCCGGAGGTCGAAAGTGAAGTCGAACAAAAAGAAGATATAAGCTTCGACGATATTTATAGCTTCGAGGAAGAGCTGCCGTCAGAAGAGGGGCCGCTTTCAGGTGAAGAGCCGCCGTCAGAAGAAGAGGCGCCATCAGAAGAAGAGCTGCCGTTTAAAGGAGATTTACCCTTAAAAGAAGAACCGCTGTTTGAAAGCTCAAGTGATGTTGAAGCTTACACAGAAGATACACTCGACGAAAGTGATCTATATAGCTATCCGGAAGAATCGCCGGCGCAGGAATCATTGACACGGTCTGATCCAGGTGATGACAGCGATTCAAAATCAGTTCAACAGCCCTTTGATCAATCTTACAAGATAGCCGACGATCCCTTTTGTGAAATACTGGAAGATGAGCCGGAAATAAAAAGTACAGATGCAGAGCCGGTTGGACAGGAGCAAGACTTTGATCAGTCCTGGTTTGATAAAAGCAGCGATCATGATTCAAGTTTTTTTGATAATTCATTTAACCAGCAATCTGCAGCCCCGGCCGATGGTGAACCGGCTCAATCAGAAGATAAAGATTCAGCCCGGGATTTTGTTACTGAAGGATACCGGGATGAGCCAGGCTCAGAAGCTGAAGCGGCCGGAAAGACGGATCTTCAAGAGGAAAGCGACGACAGCTTTGACGATGCTGAGTTGTTTGGGAAGCAGCAAAAATTTGGAGCTGCTGATACAAATTCATTTGAGGAACTTTTTGGGACTAAGGCTGACCGGACAAAAATGAAAAGAACGCCTCCCAAAAGCAGGCCCTTGAAAAAGGACCTGGAAACAGACAATTTCATATCAGTATCTCAAAATGCCACGGCGGTTGATTATACAAGCTTGCCCCCTGACCCAAAAGGTGCTCATTCTTCCGGTCTTAATAAATCTTCCGGTCTTAATAAAACCGCAGTTCCTGGCAGTCCGGGCAGGGCCGGCACTCACAGGAAAAAAACCGGTGACGGTGGCAGCAAATTTCTAAAAGTTGCCGGCAGTATTCTAATCGTTTTGGTCCTGGTGCTTTTAATTGTCATGTCCTTTTTCCTGATTAGAAGCAGGCTTATGGGCGATGCGCCATCTATTGCCGGTTACCAGTTTTACATAGTTTTAAGCGGCAGCATGGAGCCTGCTGTTTATACAGGGAGCCTGGCGCTGGTAAGACCGATCGAACCGGGTAATGTGTCCGGAAGTGATATCATAACTTACCGTGATGCAAATGATCCTGATCGCCTTATCACGCACCGGGTGGTCGGGATTAATCAGGATAATGGTTTGAGTTTTGTTACCCGTGGAGATGCCAACAGCAGCAATGATCCTAAACCGGTTGAAGCAGATCAATTAGTGGGGAGGCTAACCGGTTCAATTCCTTACCTCGGTTATCTTTTAGCTTTTGTTCAAACCAGGCAGGGACTAATACTATTGATTTTTATCCCCGGCTTACTAATTTTGATATTTGAATCACAAAGGTTGTTTAGACATCTAAGAGAAAAAAAAGCAGATGAATCGGGCAGCTTAACAGGGGATGATTCATCATTTGCAGAACAACAGGGCGATCCAATATTTTAAGTCCAATTAATTTAAACATAGGATGTTTTAACTGTTTGTCGAACAAACCAGTGTAAAGATAGAAGGCCACCGGATTTTACTGCCGCGGCCTTTTCTATTTGGAGCCTGCAATATTTCGCTTTTATCTAAGAATATTTCTGTTATAATTACTAGAAGCAGTTACTACAGGAGGACAATCAATGTATCTTTTGTTGGTTGACTACAGCTTAATATCTTTTGAAGAACTTCAGGAAATGATCAGGCAGTCATCCGGCGATGATGATGTCATAAATTGTTTTTCGACCAGCACCCTTCTGAAAGTTGCAGAAAAGATTTCGCCCGAGGGGATTATTATCGACTTTGATTTGATTGAAGAAGATCTTCCCGCTTTTTGTAAAAGCCTGCGTAAAAAAAGCGGTGATGCTTTCATATTAGCATTTACCAGTTCTGATTATTACCAGAAGCTGTCCCATGCCATAGAACATGGTGGAATTGATGAATATATGGTTAAGCCCATTCGTAGTGAAGAATTTATGACCAGGATTCATATCGCGACAAAGAGAAAAAATGCAGCTGCCAGAAAAATTGTTTCCCTGCCTTTGGGGGAAAAAGATAGTTCTAAAATGAAAAAAAAGTTTTTTGATGAAAATATGGTTGAGGAAGACGATATAAGTAAGGATCCGACCGATTTTGATCCAATTGATGATGAATATACAGATGTTATTCAAGCGGAAGAAAAAGGCATGGCCGGTTTTAGTGACAACCTGGAATCCGTTTATGATTTGTTTGATACTCAGGATGAAGAGTACCAGTATTTATCTGAAGGTCCTGATCTTTTTGAGCGAGATTATTCAGATCGCCGGTCAGAACCGGAATCAGAACCGCAGATATATGAAGAAGACTACGATGAGCATAATCATTTTGCTTCACGCAGTGCACTTGACAATTTAATGACAGACGATGATCCCGGTGAGCAGTTCCACAGTGAGCAGATCAGAGAACAGATCGAACCCTCAGAAGAAGCTAAACCGGTTTCTGATCTAGACGATGACTTTGACTTCGATCAATTATTAAACGAAAACGTGGGACAAAGGCAGCCCGATCAGGATATTTTTAATGGGCCTGATGAGCCCGGTTACGGTTTGTTTGAAGAAACCGGCGACTTGGAATCTAAAGAAGAATTGAATATGATTTTTGATGATGTTATTGGCGATAAAGTCTTTGATTATGATGCCGGCGAAAGTGGGCCGGAAACTGAAGAAGACAAATTAAAGACTTTCGAGGAGATTTTAAACGGTGCAGGGGAGGAAGATTCATATAAATATGATTTGGATTTAGAAACCTTCAAACCACACTATGATGATTCTTTTTCCGAGCAGTATAGCAGCAGTGAAGAACCATTAACAGCAGCTGGTGACCCGGAATCACCAGGAAGCAGCCGGGAAATAAAAATTGAAAGTTCACTGCCTGGCAATTCAGCTGATGAATTTCTTTATGGAGAAGATTTCTTACAACCTGAGGGTTATAATGAGGATTTGCTAAATGATTTTATCCAGGAGGGCTATGAAGAGGAAAAACTGCTCAGCCGAAGAAAAAATAAGAGTAAACCAGCAGGGAAAACCAGGGCCGCATCGATAATTATCAACACCGTCTTTATTTTTCTTTTGCTAACCATGGCCGTGGTTTCTTTTTTCCTGATCCAGCACCGGGTTACCGGTGAAGCCCCACAGGTTGCCGGTTAC
>SKXC01000059.1 GCA_007128625.1 Syntrophomonadaceae bacterium
CTGTCTCCAACACAATCGATCAAAATTTTCCACAGGGCAGTAAGCTTGGCTTTCTCATCATCATTTTCAGGAGCTAAGGACACCTGGCTTTTTACAATATCAATCTTAATAGCTGCTCACTCCTTTCATTTAATGTATGTGTAGCTGACTGGATCAAAACGGGCTGATACTTAAACAGCTGTTGTTGATAATTGTATCATAATATTAAAGTCATAACAATTATTACTTTATGCAAAATTAAATCGCTATTGATCACGTGAAGACTCAGCTGCCTTATGCAATAACAGGAGGAGCAGTTGCAATTGTCGGTTTTATTGTCGCAGGATATACCAAAAATGCATTGTTAAGCCTAATACTCTCGCTGCTCGTTCTGCTTGTGCATTTTATCCAACTCAAGGTCAAATTCCGGCTCTCCAATCACTACCAGGCCCAGGTCCCCGTTAACGGTTAGCAAATCTCCTGTTTCAATCAGCTCAGTTGCCCGGCTTACCCCGTTAACAGCCGGTATCTGTAACTCCCGCGCGATAATCGAAGAGTGAACAAGCATCCCGCCACGTCTCTCCACAATACCTGTAGCCAGGGAAATGATAAAGGTCATTTGCGGTTGCACTGCATCAAAAATTAGGATTTCTCCTTTTACCACTTCTTTGAAATCTTCCAACGAGCGGATAACCCTGGCTTTTCCAGTAACCATACCGCTTGATGAGGGTTGTCCTACCAGCTGTCTCGGCTTTAACGAAACGTTTTTTTCTTTAAGCACAGTTTCTTTATTAACGGGCGGGTTATAAGTCTTCTGGTTTTGCAGGCTTTGCAGGATTGCCGGCCAGTCATCGAGGTTGATCAGATCAGGTGCTTCCTTCACTAATCCGTCTTTAAGCAGGCGGTTCAGGGCTTCTTTTAAATAAAGGTAAAGCTGGTTTTCCAGCTTGCCCAGTAAAATGTTTTCATCATCACGCAGCTTCCAGCTTAGACGGCCGATCCTGAGCCAGTTCAAAGCCTCATCTCTTCTTTGGGGGCCCGCTTTATCAAGGTAGATATTCTCCAGTTCTTGTTTATTTGCCAGGGTTTCGGAGTAATCTTTTTTGTCTAATATAGTGGAAAAGTCTTTCCGATAAAGTTCTAAGTTAATGAATTCTTGCAGATTATTATGCCTGATAAAGGCCAGGTAGCTTTCTGCACTGATGCAGAAGCCGGAAGGAACATGAAAACCTCTTCTCATACATAGCGAAAGATTGCGGGCTTTATTGCCCAACAGTTCAGCGGGGTAGTCAAAGGCCTATGCAAGGGAGACTATGAAGGTTTGCCGGGTGCCCACTGGTAAACCTCCTGAAATCTTCTCACGTAGAAAAAGCGAATAATATCGACCAGGATCAGGCATGATGAAGGTGACTTGATAAACCTTTCCAGGTAGCTGTGCCTTTTGATCAGCAGGTCTGACCAGCGCTCTATTTCTCTTGAGTCTTCAAGAATACTTGCTGATCCGGTAATAGTTATAGCCCTGACCAGGTTTATGCTTTCAGGCTGCTGGTCGCGATTATCAATCATCAGGGAAACTTTTTTGTTCTTGCTGATCAGATCATATTTCCTGGTCTGGGCAGGGGTAGAAAAAATAAGCTGAGTGAAGTTTTCACTGACAGCGAAACTAATTAAATTAGTGTATGGTTGGCCTTCGCCCTGGGTTGCCAGGACAGCAAAAGGCTGCTCCAAACAGAGTTCCTTTATTTCGGTCTCTACCTGGGTCATGGCATTTTCAGTATTTCCGTTGGTGACATCTATAAAGATCGGCTCATCGTATTTTTTTCTCATTGCCATACCTCCATGTAAAAACAACATCGGAAAGTTATAGTATCAATTCGACGGCAAACATTGATTGCCTTCTCTGGTTTAAACAAACATTATTGTTTAGCAAACCTTTTATATGTCACTGGTTGAGTATCTCAGATCACTTAGAAAAGAGAGGTTGGCTGCAGTAGCTTAGCAAATTGTCTATAAAAAGGTTGACGTCCCGAGAATAATAATCATCATATCTTAGTGACGGTGATATTGTATAATGACTATAAAATGCTAATTGAAAAGGATTGGGGTAATGATTAAACATAAATTTGAAATTCCTTCTTCAAAAATCAATTGGGAAGGAAGAATAATATCTATTCAACCACGTACAAGGGTATGGAGATACGTCACAGATAATAGAACCCACTATCATTTAGGATACAATTTATTTATTGAAGGGGAGAGCTGTTATTCCGATGAAAACTTCTCAGTTGCCATATCTGATAAACAGCAGTCAAAAGGATTATTTCGGATAGGAGATATGCTTAAAGGAACAGCATGGACAAAAAAATATGAAGCAAGAGAGTTCGCGGATTTTTACAGGGCCGGCTCTTTAAGGCTTTTGGATAGAGCAAATGAAATATTTGAAGTAAAACCGCCACCATGGATAATGGTTCCTCCTTCCATGCAGACGTATGAGGAAAGAGGAGCAAGAATGTTAAGTAAGAACTTATGGAAGACAAAATGCTTTCAATGTATCTGGGCTAATATGGCTAATGTTGAAATACAATGGGATTTTGATAGGGATATAAAGAAGTACAGGTTTGAAACTTTTTGTTATGGTCCAAAATCATGTAAGTTTTATAAAATGGGTAGACCACGCGCAGTGCCATATAAGAATAGGGATTCCGCTCTTGATGATGGATACTTAGATGAGCTTTGTACTGAAGGTAGGAATGACGATGAATATCTTTACTGTGGCGATAATGATAGATTCTGAAGTACTTTCTTGGAAATAATAAAAGGATCTTCGAAGTTATCGGGATAAGGTTTTTATTCGAAAATATTTGATAAGGAGTGTAAGGAGTAATGAGTGAGATTTGGGAAAACGAAGAAATCCTAAATACGATGAGGGAATTGGTAGAAAAGGCATCAAAGAGGGAGGCAGTTTGTGAGTGCAATTATGATATTGCCAGTGAGGATTGGTTTAATTACATTGAGGATAAATATCAAAAGACCTTAAATGAATATGAACAGGAAATGCTTAATGAGAAGTTTACTGAAGAAAGGAATAGGTATCCAAAAAGAATTAGCCGTTAAATAGAGATATATCTCAATATTTATAGAGGTTTTTGAAGGTGGGACAACACGAATAACAGGAAGGATTACCTTGAGTCTTTTTATTAGAAGAGGCAATGATTGAAGGCTCGAAGGTTACTGGAGCCTGTGCAATATTAGAAGTAGCAGTTAACGGAATAATAATGACCATTGGTGATGATGAAGATGATTATGAATAATTCTTTATTCCGTATATTGATGAGGAAGATTACATTGAACTGAAAGAAGAGATAAAAAATAACAAGCAAGAGTGGCTGGATACCATGGACAGGTATGACGATCCTGAAATAGAAGATATGGAAGAAGTGTGGGGGCTTTAGTATTCGGGGTGTATAGTTTGAATAATTCTATTTTAAGTAGAAAATGAAGGATATGTTATAGATATCTATGTTCATGAAAGCATGGATTCAGTTGATTATAAACCTGTTTGGACTATTATTACCGCCAAAAATTCCGGGGCAAAAATTTACCGGTAATGATATGGTCTTTATGCTATGTTCTGAGGAATGCGGTCATGAGCTTAAAGAAATACTACAGGCAGATATAGATTTTATTAATAATGAAAAGTTACTTGTAGCTGATGAAGATACTTACCGGGGCAATGGTGCGGGCGAGAGGATTTGAACCTCCAAGGGATGACTCCCACTGGATCCTAAGTCCAGCGCGTCTGCCAATTCCGCCACGCCCGCATGCTTTTTCCCCTACCAATTATAATCGGTTTTGCTTACTTATTCAACTGCTCCTTTTAAAGATCAACCGGTCAGGATTTAATGGTTGTAACTGGTATTAGGATTATGCAAAATTTTCTGGGTTAATCAAGAAAACCGGGGGGCAGGCAGGAGTTCTTCTAAAATTTACGAATATTTTAAAGCAGGCAACTTGCTAAGGATTGGAGGAAATAACTTGAAGCTATACGAACACCTGGGTAAAGATTTATTTGCCCAATATGAAATCCCGGTTCCCCGGGGCAGGCTGGTCGAGACAGTGGAGCAGGCCGGGGAAGCTGCAGCCGAACTGGGAGAAGTGGTTATTAAATCACAGGTGCTGACCGGGAAAAGGGGCAAAGCCGGCGGAGTGGCTTTTGCTTCGACTCCTGATGAAGCAAAAAAAGAAGCAGCACGCATATTTGATCTTTGTTTTGAAGGTTTTAAAACCGAAAAACTGCTGGTAGAAGAAAAGATCCAGATTGAACAGGAACTCTATCTTGCCCTGACCATAGACGGCTCCGCCGGGAGTCCGGTTGTGCTGGCCTCACTTGACGGGGGCATGGATGTAGAAGAAGTGGCCGAAGAGAGAATGATCAGGTGGCCGGTTGATAACAGGATCGGATTACAGGCTTACATGGCCAGGGAAATATGCCGCCGGATGGGCGTTTCTGCCGGTTTGCAAAAAGAGTTGGTCAGGCTTTTGCCTAAATTGTACAAGATGTTTAGGGAAATGGATGCTGAACTGGCTGAAATAAACCCTTTGGCCTTGACCCCGGAAGGGCTTGTTGCTGCCGATGCCAAGGTAACTATTGATGATGATGCTTTATACCGGCACCCTGACCTGCCCCGTATTACCGAGAAAACGGCCCTGGAATTAAAAGCAGAAGAACTCGACCTGGCTTATGTAGAGCTGGAGGGCGATATTGCGGTGATGGCCAACGGGGCCGGGATTACCATGGCTACCCTGGATATGGTCCAGCACTATGGGGGAGAGCCGGCTAATTTTCTTGATTTTGGCGGGGGAGCAAACGTTGAAAAAACTTCCCAGGCCTTGGAACTTTTACTGGGAACCGGCCCGAAAGTACTCTTGATCAACATTTTCGGAGGGATAACCCGTTGTGACGTAGTTGCTGAAGCTTTTGTGCGGGTAAAAGCAAGTAAGGGGATTGAACTGCCGGTTTCATTTCGCCTGGTGGGAACCAATGAATCAGAAGGCCGGGAAATCCTGGAAAAAGAAGGCATCAGCACTTTTAATTCTATGGATGAAGCAGTTCGTCATGCCGTGGAACTGACCGGCTGAAGCTGTAGTTAATTATTTGTTGATCACGGTGAGTTGGTTTATACTAAGGAAGGAGTTTGCAGAATGGCTATTTATATTGATCAAGATACCCGCGTCCTGGTCCAGGGTATAACCGGCAGGCAGGGTTCTTTTCATACCGCCCAGATGCTTGAGTACGGCACAAAAATTGTGGGTGGTGTTTCTCCCGGTAAAGGCGGGCAGGTTGTTGAAGGCGTTCCGGTTTTTGATTCAACATTCGAAGCTTTGGAAAAGCAGTCGGCTGAAGCAAGCATTTTATTTATGCCTGCTCCTTTTGCCAAAGATGCCGCCCTGGAAGCGCTGGATGCCGGTTTGAAAATACTTGTTTTGATACCTGAAAGCATAGCTCTGCATGATGCCATGGAAATTATGAGCTATGCCCGGCAGAATGATGCTGTTGTAGTGGGGCCCAATACATTTGGATTGATTTCTTCGGGCAGCTCGAAAATAGGGATTATGCCCCACCGGTATTTTATTCCCGGTCCGGTCGGGGTGGTTTCACGAAGCGGCACCCTTTGTTATGAAATTGTTGGAAATCTAACTGAAAACAAAATTGGCACCACTACGGTTGTGGGTCTTGGCGGTGACCGGGTGGTTGGTTTGCATTTTATCGATGTGCTTAAAAAATTTGAAACAGACCCGGCTACAGAAGCGGTTATTTTGGTCGGGGAAATAGGAGGAAGCTCCGAGGAAGAAGCAGCCGCTTATATTTCTGCTTCGATGAGCAAACCGGTTGTAGCTTACCTGGCCGGCCGCAGTGCCCCTCCGGGTAAACGAATGGGGCATGCCGGAGCGATCATAGAAAGGGGAAG
>SKXC01000088.1 GCA_007128625.1 Syntrophomonadaceae bacterium
CCTTACATTTCCGATCAGCTGGCCCAGGTGGCCGGACTGTTAAGAAATATGTCACCGCTTTACCATCAGTATTTAAAGGAGGGGAAAAATAATAATGCCTGAGTATAGTGAGAAAGTTATGGAACATTTTACCAACCCGCGTAATATCGGTGAAGTAAGCGAACCTGATGGAATTGGAGAAGTAGGTAACCCGGTTTGCGGTGATATGATGAAATTTACGATTAAGGTCAAAGATAACCGCATCGAGGATGTCAGGTACTTTACTTTCGGCTGCGGTGCGGCCATTGCCGTATCGAGCATGGTTTCAGAAATGGCCAAAGGGAAAACCCTGGAAGAAGCTTTAAAGATTACTAATAAGCAGGTGGCCGAAGAGCTTGGCGGTTTGCCTGGCAATAAAATGCACTGTTCCAATCTTGGAGCCGACGCCCTGCATAAAGCAATAAATGATTATATGGAGAAACAAAAAACCGAAGCAGGGAGTATTTCAAAATAAAACGATACTATAAATTGCAATAAAACGGTAACAACTGGAATTAAGCTTTATTTGAATCTAGATATTGACTGGAGGATAATCAATGAATAAAAAAGGTCTTAATGTTAATGCAGACCGGGGTTCCTGCAGCTGTCCCTTCTGTGAAGAACCGATTTGTCCCGAGCCCGGTGAGGAACAGTACAGGTGTAAGAATGACGGCAGGCTCAAAATTCACCGGGTCGATTGTGTCGGTCTTTACTGTCCGGTACCGGTGATGCAGGCAAAAGAAGAGATAGATCAACTTGAAGAAGGAGAGTTGATGGAAGTAGTTGCCGACGACCCGGCCTCGGCGGAAGATATTCCCCGCTGGGCGAAACGGGCCGGCCACCAGTTGGTGAAGATGGAGCAGAATAAAGAGGAATATCACTATTTTATACTAAAAGGAAGCAAGGAGGTTTCTTAAATGACTGAAGCGAAAAAAATTCTATATGTGCAGACCAGTGGACCCGATACCCCGAACAGGCTGTATTCGCCTTTGATCCTGGCCCAGACAGCCAAAGCAATGAATGTGGAGGCTACAGTATATTTCCTGGGTCTCGGTTTAAAAAACCTGGTTAAGGGTGAAGCAGAAAAGGTGAAGATCGGTGAATTTCCGAATCTCAGGGAAGTTATTAAGCAAACTGCGGACCAGGGCATTAAGATCATGGCCTGCCAGCAAAGCATGCAGCTTTTTGGAGGCGAGATCAAGACAGAGGATATAGTGGAAGAGGCCACGATTGCCGGGGCCGCCACTTTAAACGACCTGGCCCTGGATGCCGATGCAATCCTGACATTTTAAAGAAGGTGTTGACAACGACTTGTTGTCTGGATGGATTTATTTAACCGTATAGAATAATAAGTATCCAGTATGGTAGGATGGCAGGGTTTTTATGCAGCAATGCCGGTCATAGAACCGGCTTTTTTTTGCTTATTAATACTCTCACCGTAGTGTTTCTTTTATACCATTTTTGTAATGCTGTGATCAGGGGAATAATGTTAGCAATATATTTCTTCAAGATGATCAGGTTTGCGGTTCTGCTAAAAGCAGCTCGCTTAAGGAGCAGGGTTCAAGTCCGCGCTCGCGCAGGCCGGCCAGAATATTTGGCAGTGCATCTATATCTGCTGTACTGAAATGCAATAAAACAATACTGCCTCCCCTGGCATTGGCCAGCACATGGCTGGTTATCCGGGCAGGTGTATATGGCTGATTGCGTAAAGCGTAAACCACTTCAACATCCCACAGGATAGTAAACATCCCTTGTTCTGCAGCTATCTCTTTGATCCGAGCTGTGTAGCTGCTCCGGTTAGAATAGAAACCGTCCCCGTATGGAGGGCGGAAAAAATAGGTTTGGTAAGAATATCCTAGTGCCTCACTTACTGCTTCCTGCCACCCTTTTAGTTCTTCTTGGACTTTTTCTTCATTAATTCTTGTTAAAAAGGGGTGGCTGTAGGTATGATTACCGAGCTCATGTCCTTCTTCAACTGCCCGGCGCCACACTTCAGGTTCACGTTCCACCCAGCTGCCCATGGGGAACAGGGTTGCCTGCACGTCATACTCTTTTAGGTAATCAAGGGTGCGGTTAATCAATACTGCGCCCGCTCCGTCATCAATGGTGATAGCTACCTTGTTGGTTTCACGATTGCCGTGTTCGATAACGGTTTCTGAACGCATCATTTTATTTTCTTTGCGCAGTTTTTCATTTTCTTCATAAAGCCGGTTGTACTGTTCTTCGAGCTTTCTGTTTTCCTGCTCAACATTCTTCAGCTTGTTTTCAAGTGAATCAAGATTCTGTTGGAGCGATTGCATTGTAAGGTACTGAATGGCACTGAAAACAGATAGAACTCCTATTACCGCCAGTAAAAACAGAAAGATAGCAAGGCGGGTTGTATAACCACTTTTGGGTTGTTTTGTTCTT
Organism: Syntrophomonadaceae bacterium; assembly: GCA_007128625.1. Lineage (GTDB taxonomy): Bacteria > Bacillota > Dethiobacteria > DTU022 > DTU022 > B1SED10-74M. The sequence continues at coordinate 2,428 of SKXC01000088.1, forward strand.
CTGCTGTAGCGGGCTTCATATTGATTCTGCATGTCCACCACTTTCTTGTCATTAAAAAATAATAATATTTTCTTTTTTTCCTTCTATATGTTAACCTACTAAAAAAGATAAAACAATATCTTTTTTAGTTTTGCCACTTTAAGGAAAAGAGAGGGATTTATCGTGAAAACATTGTTAGCCCTGGCTTCCAGTCCGCGTCGTAACGGAAACAGTGAAATTCTTTTAAAAGAATTCTGCCGGGGTGCGGAAGAAGCGGGATGGCAGTTTGAACTGATTCATATTAACAGTCTTGAGTTCAGGCCCTGCCAGGCCTGTGATGCCTGTGCAAAAGATGGCCGCTGTATTGTAAAAGATCAGATGCAGGAAGTATACCCGAAGGTGATTAATTCCGATGCCCTGGTTGTGGCCAGCCCGGTTACTTTCGGTTCATTAAATGCCCAGTTGAAAATGTTGATTGATCGGTTTCAATGTTGGTGGCATGCTAAATATAATTTGAAAACACCTTTTGTCCCTGATGAACCGAAAAGGAAAGGGTTTTTTATCTGTGTTGGGGCTTTGAAGCGCAAGCAGTACTGTGAAAATGCTATAGAAATAATTAAGGTTTTCTTTCATAATATAAATCATAAATTTACCGGCAGTCTTGCTTATCGCGGCTACGATGAAAAGGGAGCAATTTTACAAAGTCCCGAAGCACTGGCTGAGGTTTACCAGGCCGGAAAAGATTTTGTTAAAGGTATTTGAGAATAATTAGTATTTTCAAGGATTAAATGATCAAGGTAGGGGACACTCCTTCGCCGGCAATCTGCCGGGGGATGTCCCCTGTTTTTAATCTGTACTCTGTTTGAATTCCAGGCCTTTTTCTCCTTTTTTCATATATATTTTGCTGTCTGGCACAACCGTGCCGGCAATTAACTGGCGTGAAAGCGGGGTTTCAACTTCGTTTTGGATTACCCGCTTCAGCGGTCTTGCTCCAAAGGCCGGATCATAACCTTTTTCGGACAGGTAAGAAGTTACTTCTTCGTCCCAGACCAGGGTTAGATCGGCCGTGCCAGCCAACCTGGCAGCGAGCCTTTCCAACAGCAGCGAGGCGATACGGTGGACTTGATCTTGTTCCAGTGCCCTGAAAACGATGGTTTCATCGACCCGGTTTAAAAATTCAGGACGGAAATTTTGTCGCAACAGGCCGAGCACGGTACTTTTCATTTGATCGTAGTCTCCGCCTTTTTCATGAAAAGCAAGAATTTCCTGGCTGCCTACATTTGAGGTCATAATCAGGATTGTATTTCTAAAATTGATTGTGCGTCCTTTACCATCGGTCAGGCGGCCGTCATCTAAGATTTGCAGCATGGCATTGAAGACATCCTGGTGAGCTTTTTCCACTTCGTCAAATAAGACTACACTGTAAGGTTTACGCCTGACAGCTTCGGTAAGCTGGCCGCCTTCTTCGTAGCCGACATAACCTGGAGGTGCTCCTATCAGGCGGGCTACGGTATGCTTTTCCATGTATTCAGACATATCTAAACGGATCATGTTACGTTCGTCGTCAAAAAGGGCCTCGGCAAGGGTTCGGGCCAGCTCGGTTTTTCCCACTCCGGTCGGTCCCAAAAAGATAAAACTGCCCACCGGGCGGTTGGGGTCTTTAATCCCGCTTCGGGCCCGGAGCACGGCATCGGATACAGCACTGACTGCTTCGTCCTGGCCAATAACCCGCTCGTGCAGGATTTCTTCAAGGCGGACCAGTTTTTCTCGCTCACCTTCAAGCAGGCGGCTTACCGGTATACCGGTCCAGCGGTTAACTACCCGGGCAATCTCCGTTTCGCTTACTTCTTCATTTAAAAGCATGTTTTCTTTTTGTTTATTGGCCAGCTGCTCTTCTTCCGACTGCAGCTGCTTTTCCAGCTCGTTCAGACGGCCGTACTTTAGTTCAGCAGCTTTGTTCAGATCATATTCTCTTTCTGCTTTTTCAATTTCGGTTCGCACCTCATCTATTTCCCGCTTAAGGGAACGCAACCTTGAAATTGTATCTTTTTCCATTTGCCACTGAGCTTTCATGGCATCTGCCTGGCTGCGCAGGTCTGCCAATTCCTGCTGTAATTTTTCCAGGCGATCGCGGGAAGCCTGGTCCTTTTCCTTGGTTAAAGCCGCTTCTTCAATTTCCAGCTGCATCACCCGGCGGGTTATTTCATCAAGGGCGGCTGGCATACTATCGATCTGGGTACGCAGGTGAGCTGCTGCTTCATCAACCAGGTCAATTGCCTTATCGGGCAGGAAGCGGTCACTGATATAGCGGTCCGATAAAACCGCTGCTGCAATCAGGGCGCTGTCCTGGATACGCACACCATGGTGTACTTCATAACGTTCCTTCAGCCCGCGCAGGATTGAAATTGTATCTTCCACGGATGGCTGGTTGATCATGACTTGTTGGAATCTTCTTTCCAGGGCAGCATCTTTTTCTATATATTTACGGTATTCACCAATAGTAGTTGCCCCGATGCACTGCAGCTCTCCGCGGGCAAGCATCGGTTTTAACAGGTTGCTTGCATCCATACCCCCTTCAGCGGCGCCGGCTCCGACAACAGTATGCAGTTCGTCGATAAAAAGGATAATCATTCCTTCTGCTTCCTGTACTTCTTTTAGTACTGCTTTCAACCTTTCTTCAAATTCACCGCGGTACTTGGCGCCAGAAACAAGAGATCCCATATCAAGAGAAATCACTTTCTTATCTTTCAATCCTTCCGGCACATCCCCGGCAACAATTCTGCGAGCTAAACCTTCAGCTATTGCTGTTTTACCGACTCCGGGATCGCCGATCAATACCGGATTATTTTTGGTTCGTCTCGACAGAATTTCCATTACCCGGCGGATTTCATCATCTCTGCCGATCACGGGATCCAGTTTGCCCCTGGAGGCCAGATCAGTTAAATCACGTCCGTAACGAAGCAGCGCTTCATAGGTCTCTTCCGGACTGTCGCTGGTTACCCGCTGTGAGCCGCGGACCGTTTTCAAGGAGTTTAATAGTTTGTTGCGGTCCAGGCCGAATTTAGCGAGCATTTTTTTTAAATCTTCGTCACCTTCTTCACTCAGGGCTAACAGGATATGTTCTATACTGACATAATCATCTCTTAGCTGTTTGGTTTCCTGTTCAGCCCTGGACAAAACCCGGGCCAATGATGAACTCATTTGCAAAGTTCCTTCGTAGCCGGATACTTTTGGAATGGTCTCCAGCAGTTTTTCCAGATCCTGTTTCAGGACAGCAATATCAATGCCGGCATGCTCCAAAAATTTCCCGGCCAGGCCTTCTTCCTGGTCAAGCAGAGCGTAGAGCAAATGCTTTGGGCCGACTACCTGGTGCCCGCGATTAACGGCCACTTCCTGTGCTGTAGACAGCGCTTCTTTAGATTTATTGGTAAAGCGATCTAAATCCATGATTAATCACCTACTTTTTTTCGCAGTTGTTCGATCTCATCTTGCATATTTTCTATTTTATCCAGTAAGTCTACAATGATTGTTGCCCCCAC
>SKXC01000020.1 GCA_007128625.1 Syntrophomonadaceae bacterium
ATTCTGTTTCTTTCTGCTCGGCTTTTTTTATAGAAAGAGCAATACGGCCTCGTTCACGATCAATAGAAAGAATCTTCACCAAAACTACAGCTTCAATTTGCAATACGTCCAGGGGATGCTTGATATAACGATCAGCTATTTCGGAAATATGGACCAGGCCGTCCTGGTGAACACCAATATCAACAAAAGCACCGAAATCAACTATGTTACGCACGATCCCCATTAAGGTCATTCCCGGTTCCAGATCATCGAGTTCGGTGATCGCTTTATGAAACACTGGTTTGGGTAAATCATCACGGGGGTCGCGGCCGGGTTTTTGAAATTCTTCAATGATATCTTTAACCGTCGGCGCCCCGGCATCCAAACGGGAAGCCAGTTCAGATATTTGATGATCTGACATGGCAGGCAAAGTATCGAAAGAGCTCAGGTTTCCCGGATCGATCGCCAGTTCTTTCATAACCTGTCCGGCCAGTTCATAGGACTCGGGATGCACAGCGCTTCTTTCAAAAAAATTATCACTGTCGGGCAGGCGTAAGAATCCGGCACACTGTTTATAAACTTTAGGACCAAGCCCTGGCACAGCAAGCAGCTGATCACGCGAAGAAAACACCCCGATTTCTCCGCGGTTGTCAATAATTTTTGCGGCTACGGCAGTATTAATACCAGCCACATAAGAGAGTAAGGCAGCTGAAGCGCTGTTTAGATCCACCCCCACCCTGTTTACACAGTTTTCCACCGTGCCTTTTAGGGTGGAATCAAGTTCTTTCGGGGGCATATCGTGCTGGTACTGGCCAACACCAATTGCCCTGGGGTCAATTTTGACCAGTTCAGCAAGCGGATCTTGAAGACGGCGGGCAATCGACACAGCACTGCGTTCGGCTACATCCAGATTGGGAAATTCTTTTTTAGCTACCGGTGATGCCGAATACACACTGGCCCCGGCTTCATTAACAATAGTGTATTCCACGGGCAGGTTATTATCCTTGATTAATTCCGCTATAAAAGCTTCGCTTTCCCGGGATGCTGTTCCATTACCAATGGCTATGCAATCAATATTATAGTCTTTCAGCAGCTGAAGAACTTTTTTGGCGGCTCCATCCCGGTCATTGCGGGGGGCGGTGGGATAGACGGCAGCTGTATCAAGCAGTTTGCCGTTTTCAGACACACAGGCCAGCTTACATCCGGTGCGATAACCGGGATCCCAGCCCATTACCCGGTGACGGCGAATCGGGGGTACAAGCAATCTTTTTTTCAGGTTTTCCCTAAAAACCACCAGGGCGCCCTCCACTGCTTTTTCCAGCAGTGTCTGCCAAACTTCTCTTTCCAGGGAATGATGAATTAAACGCCGGTACCCATCGACTGAAGCAGCTTCAATCAGCTCGCGGCAGGTTTTATTTTGCTCTGGCTTGATATATTTGGCATAAATAATGGGCAGCGCATTATCCTCAGGCACAACAACCTTCAGATCAAGCACCTTTTCCTTAACCCCACGGTTGATGGCCAATACCCGGTGCCCTTTTATCTTCGAAACAGCTTCTTTACAGCCATCGTAATCATCATATGTATTGACAGCCGCCATTTCTTTTTTCGAAACCCCTATCTTGCCTTTATCATGATAAGTCCGCCTCAGGCTTTTTCTCATCCCGGCATCATCAGAAATTATTTCTGCAATAATATCAGAAGCGCCCTGCAAAACAGAGGGGATATCCGGCAGATCCTGTTCCGGGTCGAGATATTTTTCAGCTTCTGCCACAGGATCAATTTGGCCTTCCAGTACAGCCAGGGCCAGCGGTTCTAACCCTTTCTCACGGGCTGCTGAAGCCCGGGTCTTTTTCCTGGGCCGGTAAGGACGGTAAAGGTCGTCTAATTCGGTTACAGTGGCTGCTTTTTCAATATGCCCCTGCAGTTCCGGTGTTAAAAAACCCTGGCCTTCAATCAGTCGAAGAACTTCTTCGCGGCGTTTTTCAAGATTACGGTAACCAACCAGTTTTTCCTGCAGGAGGCGAACTTCTTCATCGGTTAAACCGCCGGTCATTTCCTTACGGTAACGGGCAATAAAGGGAACTGTGTTACCCTCATCAAATAATAAAATCGTCTGGTTTATCTTGCTTTCTGCAATATTCAGTTCCCTGCTTAGTCGTTTATTAATTTTATCCTGCATTATTCATTTCTACTCCCTGTTTAGATGATCAACATTACAAATCGTTTATCCGGTATTTACTTTCTTTTCGTTACTTACATTATTATTGCTAACCCTTAGGTTTTTGCAGGGCAATCCCTTTACTGCACAGGGGACAACTATCCGGGTCAAACGAGGCAATATCCATAGATAGCAGGGCCCTGGTGGGCACACCAAGATCAAGCCTGCCGGAAGTACGGTCGATCATAATCGATATACCGGCAATATCAGCTCCCAGATTACTCAACAAGTCCAATACTTTTTGCACCGACCCGCCGGTGGAAACTGCATCTTCCACTACAAGCACTTTTTCACCTTTATTAATTTGAAAACCGCGCCTGAGGATCATCTTACCATCAGCCGGTTCGGCAAACAAGGCTCTTGCCCCGAGAAAACGGGCCACTTCATAAGAAAGAATTACTCCACCCATGGCCGGTCCGATTACGGTCTCAATATTTTCATTTTTAAATGGTTCAGCCATCATAGAACAAACCTGCCCGGTATATTCTGGATACTGCAGAAGCTGTGAACACTGTAAAAAAAGACCGCTGTGTCTTCCCGAGGTGAGAAGAAAATGGCCTTCCATAATCACCCCGGTTTTTTTCAATAACCCGATCAGCTTTTTATCATCTATATTTTTACCATCAGTCATAAGATTTTTCTCCTGGTTTAGTGGTTGACGCTCTCAATCAATTTCCATATCCGCCAGTATTCTACCGGCGGCCAAGTAGGGATCGGCTGCCTTTGTAACCGGGCGACCGACTACCAGGTAATCACCTCCGGCCCGGATCACTTTTGCCGGAGTTGCGATCCTGGACTGATCTTGTGCTGCTTCATCAGGAGCTCTGATTCCCGGAGTTACAGTTATAAAATTAGCCGGGGCACTTTGTTTCACCTCATCGATTTCCAGGGGTGAACAAACTACTCCATCTAACCCGCATTCGGAGGTTAAAACAGCCAGTTGCCTGACTCTGTCAATGATCAGTCCGGGACAGCCGGTTTCAGTCATTTCCTGATCGTCCATACTGGTAAGCACGGTTACACCAATAAGAATTGGCCGCTGATCAAAGCCTTCAAGCGCTTCACGGGCGGCAGATAGCATTTTTCTCCCCCCTCCGGCATGAACATTAAGCATCCACACGTTAAGCGATGCCGCAGATCTTACCGCTGCTGCCACCGTGTTGGGAATGTCATGAAATTTCAAATCGAGAAAAAGACGGCAGCGGGTACTTAAGTCTCTGACCAGGGCCGGTCCCCCGGCCATAAAAAGTTCAAGGCCAACTTTAAAACCGACCCCTAGCGGCGCAAGCTGGTTAACCAGTTGTTTTGCCTGCCCGGGATCGGAATAATCAAGAGCAATGATCAGGCGTTCAGAAAGGCTTTTTTTCATTATTAGTTTTCCCCTTTATAAATCTATTTCTGAACCACCATTGTGGCAAATAGACTTTTCCCTCCTGACAAATAAGCAGGTAGATCAGGCTGGTTTACCTGTTATTTGACCTTTTACCGGGCGATACCTTCTATCTGGCCCAGGGTATTTATATTGTTTTTCCGCATATATTTTACAAGCCCTGTTTTTATCGATTCTGCCAGTCCGGGATTATAAAAAAGCCCTGTTCCCAGTGCTACTGCTCTGGCCCCGGCCATGATAAACTGTAGAGCGTCGTCGGCAGAGTTTATCCCGCCCATGCCAAGAATAGGAATCTTGACCTCGCCTGCCACCTGCCAGACCATCCTCAGGGCTACCGGCATTATGGCCGGACCGGAAAGTCCGCCAAAAGTATTGCCCAGTAAGGGTTTTTTCTGATCGATATCGATCAGCATGCCAGAAAGGGTATTTATCAGTGATATAGCATCGGCCCCGCCTTCTTCAGCAGCCCGGGCAATGATGCTAATATCGGTAACATTTGGAGATAGCTTGACCAACAGGGGTAGTTTTGTTTTACGACGAACAGCACTGACCACCCGGTAAGTAGACCTGGGATCTGTACCAAAAGCCATTCCTCCTGCCTTAATATTGGGACAGGAGATGTTAATTTCCAAACCGTCAATTCCCCCTGCCCGGTCAAGACGTGACGCCACCCCGGTATATTGGTCAGGTGTGCAGCCTATAATATTGACAATAAGCTTCGGTCCGGCATCCCGCAAAAGGGGCAGGTCTTTTTCCATGAATTGAACCAGGCCCGGATTTTGCAAACCAACCGCATTTAGCATTCCTGAAGCAGTTTCGGCCAAACGGGGCGGAGGATTTCCACTCCAGGGTTCCAGGGAAATGCCCTTAACAATGATCCCGCCAAATGGATCAAAATTGATCAACTCCCGGTATTCATGCCCATAACCTAAAGGTCCCGATGCAGCCAGGATGGGGCTGTTCAAAATAATTCCACCCAGGTTTATCTTTAATTCCGGTTCATTTTGTGGTTGTTCCTTCGTCTCATTCATCGATGATTACCTCCCCTGCCCGAAAAACCGGTCCATCCCGGCAAACCTGTTTGTATCCTCCATCGGCAGGCACCACACAGCCAAGGCAGGCTCCGATTCCACAGGCCATGCGTTCTTCTACCGAAATCCAGGCTTCAATCCCAGCCCTGTTGCTTATACTTCTCACAGCTGCAAGCATCGGGCGAGGTCCGCAGGCAAAAACTGCTCCAGCCCCTTCAACAAGGCGGGAAAAGAGATCGACAGCGGTTCCTTTTTCTCCCCTGCTTCCGTCATCGGTAACCTCGTAAACAGTTAACCCGGGCAGCTCGAGATTCTCACGGGGGCAAACCAGCTGATCAGCCGTACGGGCCCCGTAGATCAGGGTACGCGGTATTGTAGTCGACGCTGCCAAAAAAGCAAGCGGGGCGATACCCATTCCACCGGCAACCAGTAAAGACCCGGGCTGCAAAACAGGAAATCCTCTGCCCAGAGGTCCCAGCAGTCTCCAAGAAGATCCAGGATCTGTGCCAGCCAGCAGGGCAGTACCCCGGCCGACAATTTCAAAGAGGACTGCCAGTTCCCCGGTATGCCGGTTTGTCCCAAATATACTAAATGGACGTGGAAGCATATGGTCACGGTGTTCAGGAGGCATAAAAATATGAACAAACTGCCCGGGATATGCTTCCCGGGCAATATCCGGAGCATACAGGGTTACCCGCAAACAGCCGGAAGCTACCGGCTGTTTTTCAACAACCGGGCAGTCATAAGCATGATATTCATGCCCTGTTTCCCTATTCAGACACTACACCTTCTTTCATCTTGATCAGCCCGTCAACTATGGTGTATACCGGGGCACCGGTCAGACGCTTCCCGGTAAATGGTGTATTTCGTGATTTTGAATACCAGGTTTCAGGATTAATAATGAATTCACGCTTCAAATCAATGATGGTCAGGTCGGCCGGACTGCCTGCTTTAATCGTTCCACCGGGAAGATTGAGGATCCGGGCCGGGGCTGAAGTCAGTTTTTTCACCAGCAGGGGAAGAGTAAATTTCTTTATCCTTCCGGACGCTACTTCATCAAGCATAAGCGGCAGAGTTGTTTCCAGGCCGGCTATACCGAAGGGAGCAAAATCATATTCAACATCTTTGTCATCGGGATGATGGGGAGCATGATCGGAAGCGATCGCATCAATAGTATCGTCAAGCAACCCTGCCCATAAAGCCTGGCGGTCAAGCTCAGTTCTGAGTGGAGGATTAACCTTTGTATTGGTGTTGTAACCGGAATTCTTAACCAGGCGATCGGTAAGCAAAAGGTGATGCGGCGTTACTTCTGCAGTTACATTTAAACCTTCAGCCTTGGCCTCACGAACTAATTCGACAGAGCCGGCTGTAGATACATGAGCTATATGCAGGTGGCCGCCGGTAAGCTTTAGAATTAACAAATCACGGGCCAGCATCGCCTCTTCTGCTGCCGAAGGCATCCCTTTCAAGCCGAGCACAGAGGAAACAGCGCCTTCATGCATCACCCCTCCGGCAGCAAGATAGGGATCTTCTTCATGAGCAATTACCGGAGCATTAATACCAGAGGCATAATGCAGGGCATTACGCATTATGGACCCGTTGACCACAGGCCGTCCGTCATCAGAAAAACCAACTGCGCCGGCATTTTTCATCCGCCCCAGTTCGGCCATTTCTTTTCCTTCAAGACCCTTGGTCAGAGCCCCAAGAGGATAGACCCTGGCTGCTTCACCGGCTGCCTTTTCATAGGTATAATGAATCATGGAAGGATCATCACCGACAGGCTCGGTATTGGCCATTACCGCCACGGCCGTAAATCCACCGGCTGCCGCAGCCCTGGTGCCCGACTTTATATCTTCTTTATACTCCTGACCGGGATCACGAAGGTGTACATGGATGTCGATCAGACCCGGAGTAACTACCAGGCCTGCAGCATCAATTACTTCTGCATCAGAAGGCGGTTTTAATCCTTTTTCCACCTTTTCTACAATACCCTCATTTATTAAAATATCGGCATTATCATCAAAGTTACTGGCGGGGTCAATAATTCTGCCCCCGGTAATAAAAATTGGTTTCATTATTCTTTTATCCCTCCCAGCAAAAGGTATAGAAGAGCCATGCGGATCGCTACACCCGAAGCTGCCTGTTCCAAAACAACTGATTGCGGACTATCAGCCAATTCCGAGCTTATTTCAATACCCCGGTTTATCGGACCGGGATGCATAATTAAAAGGTCGTCTTTAGCCCGGGTAATTCGCTGAGCTGTCACCCCGTACAGTTCGGCATATTCACGCATGCTTGGAAAAAGCCCGCTTTCCTGGCGTTCCTTTTGCAATCTTAAAGCCATCACCACATCGGCATTTTCAACGGCTTCTTCAATATCAACAAAATGTTTGACCCCGAAAACTGCCAGATCCGGGGGCATCAGGGTCGGGGGTCCAACTACCACAACCTCTGCCCCCATTTTTTGCAACCCCCACAGGTTGGAACGGGCAACCCGGCTGTGGCGGATATCCCCTACTATGGCAATCTTCAGCTTTTCCAACCGTCCCTTTTTTTCCCAGATCGTGAACATGTCAAGCAATCCCTGGGTTGGATGCTCGTGCATGCCGTCTCCGGCATTTATAACCGACGCTTCCACATTTTTAGCCAGGTAATGAGAAGAGCCGGAAACAGGATGCCTCATAATCACGCATTCAATTCCCATTATCTCCACGTTACGCACCGTGTCTTTAAGGGTTTCTCCTTTTACCAGGCTCGAGGAAGTTCCGGCAACGCTGACAGAGTCTGCACTCATATATTTTTGGGCCAGCTCAAAACTGGCCTTGGTCCTGGTGCTGGGTTCATAAAAAAGATTTAACACAGACCTGCCCCGCAGGGTGGGCACTTTCTTAATCTTACGCTGCATAATTTCCCGCATTGATCGGGCAGTTTCTAGAATCAGGTTGATTTCTTCGGCAGAAATTTCCTCCAACCCGAGAATATCTTTTCGCCGTAAAGTCTGCACCAATAAAATACCTCCTCCTGCAATAAACTCTTAACAACCCGGTCTAAAATCCGGATCACTCCTTTACCTTTTCCAGGATATCCACCTGATCAGCCTGATCGATTTCTTTTACTTTAACCTCAACCAGCTCACTTCGTGAGGAAGGAACATTTTTACCTACATAATCCGCCCTGATTGGCAGTTCGCGATGACCGCGGTCGATCAACACGGCAAGCTGGATACCGGCCGGACGGCCCAGGTCAATCAAGGCATCCATGGCCGCACGGACAGTGCGTCCGGTAAACAGAACGTCGTCAACGACAACAACATGTTTGTCAGTTAAATCAAAGGGAACATCTGTAGTATGAACTTCTGGTTGGTCTTGCCTTTGGGTCAGGTCGTCGCGATAAAGAGTGATATCGAGGATGCCAAGGGGGATTTCAAAATCTTCAATTTCATTTAAATATGCCTGTAATCTTTCAGCCAGGGGTGCTCCACGCTTACGGATTCCGATCAGAACCACACTTTCTGTTCCCCGGTTGTGTTCGACAATTTCGTGGGCAATCCGCCGTAAAGCCTGCTGCATCGTTTTTTCGTCCATAACTGTCGCTTTATGCTTTAGCGCCATCTTATCACCTCCTTCCCCGCTCTGCTGGAGAGCAGTGGGCTGAAGGACACCGGACATATAAAAACACCGCCCGGAACTCTGGGAGCAGGCGGCGCTTAAAATGTTTAATCGGTCGCTCCCTTGCCAGCCTCACCGGACTATCTTAAAAGGGCGCCAAACTGTGAAAAGTTTAGCATCTATTTGGCATTCTGTCAATGTATTTCAAAAAATTTCTAAAAATAATCAGGTAAACTGCCGCTGCTGATTACGCCCCTACTTCATTTTTTACTCTTAACAATCGGGTGTCGTCGTTTTTAAGAACCCGTAAATAGCCTTTATCAGATAGTGTACAAAGCCCTTTGCCTGCTTTTAATGATCTTCGGTTTCTCCAGGCTCGCCGGGCTCCTCGACCGGGTCCTTATCCGGTTCTTCGTCCTGTTCTTCCTCCGGTTCTTCGTCCTGCTCTTCCTCTGGTTCTTCCTCTGGTTCATCGGCCGGTTCTTCCTCCGGTTCTTCCTCTGGTTCATCGGCCGGTTCCTCTTCATCGACCTCATCATTACCAGGTTCGCCATGCACCGGATCCTCTGTTTCCCGGTCAATTTCTTCCGGAGTCGGCTCCGGTTCCGGTTCTTCAATTTCAGAAGCAACCGGCCCGGGAAGCGTAATTTGCGATCTTTGTCCCACAGATACCCCGAAAATCTTATTTATGGTCTCTACCCTGGCTTCTTCATCTATGACCAGGTACCAGATATTCTGTCCGTCCCGGTATGAAAGCTGTCCTCTGCCGCTAAAAACTGCCGTTTGAATTTCTGCAAAGTCAACCCGTAATCCAAACAGGCCAAGCGCCATGACCTGGGCTGGATTAAGCTCTGTTTCCAGATTATTTCTGACGGTCAGGAATAAACGGGGCAGCTTTGGTATATTTTCCATCTTTCTCAACTGATCAAAAAAGGCAATCGTGATTTTCTGCTGTCTCTCAGTCCGGGCTCTTTCACCTCCCTGGAAGCCAGCCCGGTTTCTGACGTAATTCATGAATTTTTTCCCGTCCAGAAGCTGGTAGCCTTCTTCGACCAGCAGTCTGCCCCGCCCGTAATCAGTACGCACCTCAACATCTACATCATAGTAAATACCACCGATACTGTCGACAATTGTCTCTGCTCCATCCATGTCAAGGACAACATAACCATGCAAAGGCACCTGTCCGAGAAAATCACTGATTGTCAAAAGTGTAGTCTTGATGCCGCTGTCATGTGGCTTTTCATCTTCAGCGGCCCGGTAGTATCCATACATGTAGGAATGGTTAATTTTATCGTATATCCCTGTGCCGTGTATTTTCACATAGCTGTCTCGGGGAATGCTAACCAACGAAACCCGGCCGGAATAAAAATTGATTGAAGCAATTAAAATTGTATCAGGCCGGTAAATAGAGTACTGCTGATCACGTGATGCTGAACCGTCAAAACCAAGCAGGGCTATATTTATGGTTTCTGTGTTGTAACGCTTAAAGAAATTATCAGGATCACTTTCTTGATCCTGCTCCACTGCCGGGCCCGGTAAACCAGCTGCTGTGCCAAAAAACAAACCGGGGAAAAAGGCAATGACAACCCCTGTCGAAAATAAAAGAATTAAGATTATAAAAACAAACTTAAAAAGAGAAAAACTGCTTCTATTACTTCTTTTCTTACCCATTATGACTATCTCCTGGTGATTGATCCCAAACTAACCTGCACTGTTCGGGTTTGTATACAAGAAACCGTTCTTACAGGATCAGTAGGTGTCAATTTTATGGAATGGATAAAATCTGATAATCACCCTGCCCTGAATATGATCGGTGGGGATAGGGCCAACCTGCCGGCTGTCACTGCTTCTATTCCGGTTGTCTCCCATCATATAAACATGGTTTTCAGGAACTACAACCGGGTCAAAGGCATTAATCATTTTACCTGCTGTGTATTCTTCCACCAGCTTTTGGCCATTTCGATAGACACTGCCCTCATTGTACTCAATTTTGTCTCCGGGCAGGCCGATAACCCGTTTAACCCAGAGGTGTTCGTTATACTCACCCACTATTATTGATACCAGTGGATTTTCAATCACCCTGTCCCAAAAAAACCTTTCCCGGTCCACCCTGCTGTCGACAATAAGAATATCACCGTGATCAGGCAGGATATCAAAAAAATAGGGAGTGAGAAATACCAGCACCCGGTTTCCTTCCCGGTCAAATGTCGGTTCCATTGAAACATCGTTAATTTTGTAACTCTGGATTAACAGGGTGCTGATAACCAGGGTTGCCAGTATAATAAGGAATATTTGTTTTAGCCAGGAAAAAAACGGCGATTTTTTTTCATTACTCATACATGAATACCCCTTTATAAAGTGATCCTTATTTCGCATTATCTTTGAGTGATCTCAAAGAGCCTGTATAGATTATAACATCCAGATTAAAAGTTTACGTCAGGTTTAAAAAACAATTTAGTTTAGATCTGTTTTGTACCGGGGCATGAAAAAGGGTGTTTAAGAGTTGTCCAGGGGTTCTGCCAGCTTATTGTGAATTGCATAGATGGCCAGCTGGGTGCGGTCATGCAAATCAAGTTTTTCAAGCAGGTGTGTAACATGAGTTTTGACTGTCCGCTCACTGATAAAAAGTTTCTCACCAATTCTGCGATTACTAAAGCCCCGGGCAATTAACTGCAATACTTCCATTTCCCGCGGGCTGATTTGCTTTGTCCCATTTTTTTCTTGCTTACCTACTTTTACCTCCTGCATCATTTTTTCTGCAGCCATGGGATGAAGAGTCGGCTTCCCGGCTGCAGCACTGCGAATAGCCGTGGAAAGTTCTGCTGCTGAAACATCTTTTAACAAATAAGAAAGGGCTCCTGCTTTTATCGCCGGTAAAACCAGGTCATCTTCAGGTTTGCTGGTAAGCACAATCACCTGCGAACCAGAACTGGCCTCTAAACACAGCCTGGTTCCTTCAACTCCGTCAATTCCGGGCATAATCAGATCCATGAGGATAACATCAGGTTTGAGTTTTGCAGCCAGTTCTGCTGCTTCCTTTCCATCGTTGGCTTCTCCCACTACTTCAATATCGTCCTCGATTTCAAGGTAGTACTTTAGACCTTCGCGAACCATCCCATGGTCATCAACCAGCATAATCCTGATCATTGATCCTCCATCCCTTCCTTTTCAATCGGCACTAAAACTGTTAGCTCAGTCCCCTGCCCGGGTGCACTCTTAATATCCACCCTGCCATTAACAGCCGTTATCCTTTCCCTAATACCGGCCAGACCTACAGCTGTCGGTCGGTGTGTACTGCCGGGATCAAAACCGGTCCCATCATCATTAATGCTTAGTTTAATATTCTTATCTTCCAAAACCATGACAACTCCAACCTTTTTTGCTGCAGCATGCTTGCTGATGTTGTTTAAGGCTTCCTGGGCAACCCGGAATAAACATTCTTCAACTAAGCCGCCTGGACGAATAGAGTTATCTATCTCTATCTTTACCTCCCAGCCCTCATTTCCTGCAATACTATTTACATAGTCTTTCAAGGCAGCTCCAAGGCCTTCTTTTTCCAGGGTAACCGGCCTGATCTGCAGAATCAGTTCGCGAATTTGACTGTGGGCATTACGGGCCAGCTCCTCAAGATTGTTCATTTCTGGCACCAGGTAAGCTGCATCATTTCCTGCCTGTTCCAGGCGTTTTTTTAAAGCGGCAATTCTCATGGCTAATACAAACAGCTGTTGATTAACTGTATCATGAAGATCACGGGCCAGGCGCATTCTTTCTTCTAATGCTGCGCCCCTTCCCGCTTCTTCGCCCAGACGCCGGTTTTGTTCGGCAAGACCCTTTAATGATTCTACTGCACTTTCCAGTTGAACTGCCATGTGGTTGAGCTGTTCTTCCAGCCAGCCCACTTCATCATCCGCCCCGACATCTAACCTGGCATGGTAATCTCCCCGGGCAATGCAGCTGGCCAATCGTCCGGCTTCCCACAACCTCAGCTTAACCGAACGGGCAATTAGAGAACCGGTAATGGATCCGACCAGTCCAATCAGGAGTCCGGCAAAAAATCCCAGGGCCACTGCGGTATACGGGTCAAGCCCAAAGTATCTCCCGATCAGGTAGCCGGTTAATGCTGCCAGGGAACTGCCGGCGCCAAAAACCAGATATAAAACAGCCTGACGCCACTGCAAGCCAAAACTGCGTTCTTCACTCACCTTGATACCCCCGGAACTGCCGGCATATACACAACTTTCAATTCACCAAGACCCATTCTTGCTTCAATATTGACCGATGCATCGGCATCATCTACTACAACTTTTCTGCTAAGAGCCATACCGCCAATACCGGAGCGCTGTTCACCCAGCACATCAAGTTCACCCAGACCTACCGAGGCATCAATGTTCAGGTTAACCCGATCTGGTACCCTGATCGTTACCTCGCCTATACCAGTTTTAACATATATTTTATGATTACCGGGTTTAATTTCAGCCGTAGTTAAATCGATGACCACATCCCCAATGCCGTGATAAAAATCAATATCATCGTCGAGAATCCAGTGAGAACGCCCGTGGTAAAGGTCACCGATATGGCGCATCTGGGAATGATCTGATTTTTTACCCCTGCCTGAACCGTTCCTGATAAAGTATTTACCCAAAAATGACCTTCGATTACCAATCAGGATCGATAAACCGATGGCAACCAATATAACAGGCCAGCCGTAGCGGGCTATATCGCTGCCGCTCAGCCCGGTAACCCCGGCATTAAAAAGGATATCAAATAAACCAATTCCACCGACCCATAGCCCCAGGCCGAGCAAAAACCAGAAATGATAACCTCTGCTGATGCTTTCCCACAAGATGGCAAACCCGATCAGCAGCAAAACAACCGGCCAGAAAGCCAGGCCAAAATTATAAACTTCAATTACCTGCAGTAAAACCAGTATGCCCAGAACAACTAATATTAAACCCCACAAACGACTATTCATTTTATTTATCCCCTTTGCTTTTAGTTTTGCAGTGCCAGTAAACCTCACTGCTTCTGATTTAATATTAGCAGCGGGGGCAGCATAAGCAAAAGGTCCTGTGGATGGATCTTGATATCGTCCGAAAGTATGATTTTAGCCATATGTTGGATTATAACATAATATTTATAGCCTATATTACTGCAGCGATTGGGCAATTTATACCATCTAACCAAACCGGCTTATTTAAAATCTAACAAAAAGGATCTAAAATGACAATGGGCAAGATTTTATCTCAGTTGAAACGTTATCATACCTCAATTTGTGATAGAATTAAAGGTGTGTTTTTACAGGCAGGAGTCATTTTGCGGTGTGTTTAATCTTACCGGAAAAAGCGTCACCGCTGCCCGGGGCATACCTTATCTTTGGCCAGGCTGATTTATTTTAAGAGGTGAAGAAATCATGCAAAAAATATTCTACCCGGAATCGATCGCAATTATCGGTTTGTCCTCAAAACCGACCAATATCCCCAGGCTCACCCTGGAAAACCTGCTGCGCTGGGGTTACCGGGGAAGAATTTACGGAGTCAATGAAAGAAGCAACGATGTTCATGTTGACGGAATCAGGATGTACAAAAACATTGAAGACCTGCCTATAATTCCCGATATGGCCTACTGCATGACCCCGGCCAGTCTCATCCCTGATATGATGGATCGCTGTGGCAAATTCGGCATCAAAAGGATGGCTATACCCTCGGGCGGTTTCTCCGAATACAGCGATGAGGGCAGGGAGCTAAGCAACAGACTGCTTGACCTGGCTAGAAAGTACGGGATACGCTTTGTCGGACCTAACAGTGTCTCTGTCGCCAATACTGAAAACGGCCTCTGCCTGCCTTTTGTTGCCCTGCATAAAGCCCCCAGGGGCAATATGTCGATAATTTCCCAAAGCGGCGGAGTAGCCCTGACCATGCTTAACTATCTTCTTGATGAAAAGATCGGACTGGCCAAGTTTGCCAGCATCGGCAATAAACTTGACCTGGATGAAGTTGATTTTCTTGAATATTACGGTAGTGACCCGCAAACAAAAACAATCTGGGTCTACCTGGAAAGCCTGGACCGGGGCAGGGATTTCATCGAAGCAGCAAAAAAAATTGATAAACCCATTATTGTTTACAAATCCAGTATTACTCCAACCGGAAACAGGGCGGCAATGAGTCACACGGCAGCTGTAAGCAGCGATGAAAATATAATAAATTCAGCTTTTGAAGAAGCCGGAATCATCCGGATAGATAGATTCCTTGATTTTATTGAAGTAACCAAAGCCTTTCAACTGCCGCCGATGAGGGGAAGGAGAATCATGGTTATGAGCCCTGCCGGTGGTTTTTCGGTTATGGGTGCCGACCTTTGTGAAAAAGCCGGGTTCGAATTTGCTGATATGGGAGACCAGTTCTATGAAAGCTTAAAGCAGTTCAGTAATGCCGGGGTTATTAAATTCTCCAACCCTCTTGATATGGGCGATATTTATGACCCAAAGCTCACAGCCCATGTTATCTATTCGGTAATGCACTCCGAACAGGTCGACGGTTCTATTTTTATCAGCCAGAGACCACAAATGCCCCAGGGTGAAAACATATTCCATCAGATGTTTTTAACCGACCTTTCCAAAGAAGCCTGGGGATCAATACTATCAGCCGGAAAACCATTGGGGATATGCCTTTTTGGTCCAAGCCGGATCATTCAGCAAAGTAAACGTTATGTTGAATTTCCCATATTCAATAGCCCTGAAGAGATGGTCAAAGCCCTTTCTGTACAAATGCAATATTACGAGCAGAAAAAAATTACAGATAAAGAAAAGAAAATTATGCCTCCCAAAGGTATCGATCGTGAAGCAGCAAAACGGTGGATGGATAATAAAGCAGGAGATTACGGGGAAGAAGCACTCGATCTCCTGCACACTTACGGCCTGCCCGTCACTGTCTCGAAAACTGCTGCCAGTGAAGAAGAAGCAGTTGCCCGAGCCTCTGAAATAGGTTACCCGGTTGTTTTAAAGGTCATCTCACCCGATGCCCTGCACAAATCGGATGCAGGTGGAGTTCTTCTCGGCCTGGATAATGACGAAAAGGTTGCCAGGGGCTTTAAAACTATACGCCAGAACCTGCTTGCCTATAACAAAGATGCCCGTTTCCATGGGGTACGAGTTCAGCAAATGGCCGGGGATGGATACGATATGTTTGTTGGAGGCAGGCAGGATCCTTCATTCGGCCCGGTGATCTTTTTTGGAATGGGAGGCATCTACATAGAGACATTCCGGGACATAGCCAATACGCTCTGCCCGGTAAGGGAGGAAAACGTAGTAAAATGGCTTAAAAACCTGCATTCATATAAAATTCTTGAAGGGCAGCGCGGCAAAACTCCCGGCGATGTTCAAGCTTTTATCGACCTGATTATGAGAACTTCTCACCTCCTGGCCGATTTCCCCGGCATCAAGGAACTCGATATTAACCCGGTACGGGTTTTCGGCGCAGGAAAAGGCGCTATAGCCCTTGATGCCAGGGTTCGTATATCCTGATCAATTGCGTTTGTTTCTGATTATCCCGGAACAGGGGATGATTTCCACTCCTTTTTGTTCAATGCCATCCAGCAGCAGGTTGATGCCCACCGAATCACTGGCTATGTGGCCGGCTATAACTACATTTACGTGATTTTTCTCAGCCTGTTCGCGGTTTTTATCACTGATGTGCATACAGACAACGGTACCTACCCCGGCCTGAGACAGCTTTGCATATATTTTATCGGAACCACCGGTGCCGCCGGTCATATCGACCAGGACTTTTCCGGCGCGGCGTTCCTTGCTGCCGAGAACAATATCAGGACCGGCGCCGTGTTTTGCCGCCTCGGCATACTCGGGTATATCTTTTAAAAGTGTAATTATATCACCAAGTGTCCTGGGTTCTTCTTTATCAAACATATCCTGTAAAAATGTACTCACCTGGTTGTCGGCTACAGTATGGGCGCTCATCATGGCCAGGTCAAGTATTTTTGCGACATCAATAGCGCGGTTATGGTTAAGGGGCATCAGGCCCCGCTTAACTTCACTAATCCGGGAAGCCATGATACCTTCCGCAACATTTATCGGCACCCCGTAACGAGCCAGGATATCTTCCTGCAGATGCATTACATAATGAAGTCCGGCCAGGGCCTTCCCTTCAGGATGATGAGCCATAATTAAATCTACCGGTCGGCCTTTTTCACCAAGACGATCAGCAAGCAGGACTTCTCCTACTTCCATATCGACCCCGACCATCATTCGCTTAACCTCGGTTTCCGGATCGCCGCATAGAATACGCGTATCACTGTAAGGATTGGTCAAAGATTCCACATCAAAATCTTTTTTCTCATTTTCTTTCATCTCATCATACTTTTTCTTTTCCCTGGCCAGCATCTCTTCAACGCCTTCCCGCTTTCGCGGATCTTTCTCGATTCCTTTGTCTACGACATAATCGTAAATCTCTTTGATATTCAAGTTGATAATCTCTCCTTAATCAATGTTTTGTAATAAACAACCTTGGCCTTGCAATGAATTATTTCGGGAATGTAATTTTCATACCGGTACTAAGCTTACAAAAGCGATCTCCCAGCTCCATGAGCATTTTTGCTTCTGCCTTCAAACCGGTGCAGTGGCCGGTATAAATCATTTTTACATTCATGGTGGTCAGCGCTTCCACCGTCTTGTTAATCCTTTCTTCCTCGGCATCAATCAGGTGAAAACCACCAATAACTGCCGAGACTTCTTCTACACCGGTCAAGCGAACAGCTTCCTCGATAATACTGATTATGCCGGCATGAGAACAACCGGTAACAATAACCAGCCCCTCTTTCAGAACAAAAACCATGGAAATATCGTCAGCCATTACGTCCGGGGATTTTTTTCCATCCTGAAGGGTCAGCAGGGATAAAGTCGGGGTTGCTTCGAAGCTGACCCGCTTATTAATTTCTCCGGTAGTTACAACCCCGGGCATCAGGGGTAATGGTTCATCAGTAAGGATCATTTCGCCCCCGTTTTTTTCGACGGCCTCCCGGCTGTTTTCGGGTCCCATCCCCACCATGCAAAAAGAATTTTTAACAGTAAAATTGGGCCGAAAAATTGTAGGGTGGGCAACAACCGGAAGCCGACAGCGCTTACTTTGACCAAGAATACCAACCAGGCCGCCGGTGTGATCATAATGACAGTGCGATAAAAAAATCAGATCAATATCCTGCACATCTTTTCCTAAAACCTGCATATTATTCAAGACCGGTTCAGCCGACTGACCGGTGTCAAAAAGAATCACTCTTCCAGTATTAGCACCTTTACAAGGCCCGGCTTCCAAAAGAAATGAAACACCGTGCTGTGATAACAGGCCGCTATCATAGCCGGCGCTATCTTCTAAAAGAACGCTTAACTCCAGGTATTCCAGCTGACCATATTCCCGGTTCAAATCATCAACCCCTTTAGATATTGAAATAAACCTGCCTGCATCCCGGCCCCCCTTATTTGCACAGGTAATTCTCATTTCCTAAAATTATAGCATAAGTAAGCAGTTCAAACCTGCACAAAACATTTTTTTCTCCAACTAATACCCGAAATGCAGGAATCGACTGCTAATCTAACGAAAATATCAACTAAACCGGCCGGTAATGCCTTTAAATCAATCAAGCTGTTTCCCGGCATCGCTATACAGTGAGCAGGAAATGCTTTTTAAAGCGGACCATAAAAAAACAGCTAAATCCATTTATTTAACTAACAGGAATGAAAGGAGGCCAATCATGGCTTATGGGGATGATTATCAACAGCTAAGCAAATACAGCCGGGAGACCCTGAAGGGTAAAAACCTGGACTGGAACAGTAAACCACCTTTATACAAGCAGTACCCACCAGACCTTGAACATATCGAACTGGATAAACCGGACCGGCAGGGTGGTGAGCCATTTTATTCCCTGCTGCAGCAAAGACGTTCGGAACGAAGTTATAACAAAGCTGCTGTTTCAGGCAGTAAACTGTCCCAGGTACTTTGGGCTGCCCAGGGTATAACCTTAACCACTGAGTATCACCAGTTCCGCACCGCTCCTTCAGCAGGTGGGCTCTTCCCTATCGAGACATACTGTGCAATTAACAACGTAGAAGGATTTAAGCCCGGTATTTATCATTACCAGGTTCCTTACCATTCACTGATTTTACTCAAAGAGGGCAGTTACGGATTAGAACTGGCCCGGGCTGCTCTCGGTCAAAAAATGCTGCGGGATTCTTCATTTAACCTGGTCTGGAGTGCCATGATCGAACGTTCCCGGTGGAAATACGACCAGCGTGCTTATCGCTACATCTATCTGGATGCCGGACATATCGCCCAGAACGCCGCCCTGGCAGCGGTATCCTGCGGTCTCGGGTCTTGTCAGGTAGGAGCTTTCTTCGATGAGGAAGTCAACCAGATAATTGATCTTGACGGGGTAAACGAATTCGCTATCTACCTGTCCTCATTCGGAGAAACTAAATAAAAAGACAAAGAAACTAAATAAAAAGAAACAAGAAATTTTTAATTGAAAAAGCATTTTTAATTCGCTTCAATAACTGCAATCTATAAACCTGCAACCTTGTTGTGGTTAAATTAGAGCACTGTCATCTATTTATTTAATATTCATTTGTCTAAACTACTTTTAGCAGCCTGGAGGAATGATATGCACTGCAAGCAGGTAGAGATTACAATCAGCACCCACGCCCGGGAAGCACTGTACGATATCACTGCGCTGGTTGAAAAAGCTGTAGCCGAAAGCAGCATCGATTGCGGTTTGATCAACATTTACGCCCAGGGCGCTACAGCGGCAATCATGATCCAGGAAGGCTGGGATGACAGTGTGCAAAATGATGTTGTAAACCTGTTGGCCGGGATCATTCCCCGGGGGATCTGGGAACATGACCGGCAGGACGGCAATGCCGATGCCCACCTGAAAGCAGGCCTGGTCGGGCCGGGAGAAACTATCCCGATTA
>SKXC01000064.1 GCA_007128625.1 Syntrophomonadaceae bacterium
AGATTTCTTCAGAGTATGGCGCTGCCATGTCTGCCAGTATTTCAAGATCGCTTATGTAAGGCATCACCGGGCAAATAAAAGTATAAGTTCTGATCCCTGCTGCTTTAATTTTTTGAAGGGCTGCCAATCTTTCTTGATTAGGGGGAGCTTTTTTTTTAAAGCGCTTCCTGGTATCTTCATCAGCAAAGGCAAGAGATATTCCAACAGAGGGTGACGGCATCAGTTTAAACAGCTCAATATCGCGAACCACCAATCCTGACTTTGTTAAAATGGATACGGAAAAACCTCTTTCGGCTAACAGCTCGAGAACACTTCGGGTTTGATAATATTTCTTTTCTGATTGCTGGTAGGGATCGCTGTTCATACCGATATAGATGGTTTGCGGCTCTAAACCGGACAGTTGATCAGAAAGCCGTTCAACAAGGTCATCGTAGATTAAAATTTCTTCTGCCCAGCTGGTTTTTGCTTGGTTTAATCCATAACAGTAGGAGCATATATGTTCACACCCCAGGTAAGGGTCCAACTGGTAATTAAAGGTTAATAAAGTGCAGGGCTTTAGAATTTTATCGCAAGAGACTTTAGTTACCCGCATTATTACGTTAACCTTTCAGGCTGCTTGGCTTTTCCCCGGGAGCAGCTTTTATTCCCGCTCATCAGGATCGGGGTTGACAAAAAAAAGCTTAATCCGCATACCACTGTCCTTCAGGGCGCCGCCAAAACTTTTAGCCAATTCTTCGCTTTTCCGCAGGGTTGTTTTTCCGAAATCCCAGGTTTTTTTCGTAGAACTGGTAACAACACCATGTCCATAGCGAAAAGGCCTTTTACCGGTTTTGGCCGTGGCCCTGAATACGGCTCTTGTTACTTTATAAGTTGATTCCCCAAGAACTTTTGCCAGCAAAGCAGCCGCCTGGACAGCCGCTATACGGCGGACCTGGCTTCTTTCCTGGCGGGTCAGGGAAGCGCAGTAGTTTTTGGCAATTACCCCAACCCTTAGGGTCAGGTAGGCATTGGTCGAACCCTGGATTACCGAATTGGTAATAATATTGGCAGCTGTATTAAAAGCCGGGGTCAGGGATGAAAGGGAGCTGCCCATAACTGATGCAATAACCGGCTCCAGCTGGTCTTCCAGGATATCCAGGTTTTCTATCCTTGTAGCCAGAAAGGCAGTGGCAAAAACATTGCCGTAAAGATAGGTTAATTCACGAAGGGAGGGGCGCTGGTTATAGAGCAGGGTTACCTGCCAGATCATGCGAAACTGGGTCAGGATTACGATAACAGCATCCAGGGCTCCATATTGAGAAATGGCAGTCATGATAAAAACATTGGACGCTGCTGATTTAATCTTTTCGTCCGCTTTAGTATTAAGGGTTATTAAAGCTTCTTCGATAGAAGATAAATCGTCCGGATTAACTGCAGCTTTTTCCAGGTTCGGATTCTTTTTTAACCTTGCTGCCAGCCTTTTAATGTAAGTCCGGTAGGCATCGCTTTCCATATCTGCCGGTGGAAACAAGGCCGCCGGCCTCTTGAAAATAGCCACCAGGGGAATAATAATTACTGCAGCATATATAACAAGCAGTGCATATAAAACAAACTGTCCCAGGAGGGGATGAATACTGGCAGCAAGGTTAACAGCCTGACTGGTTTGATTAACGACAAAGAGGACAAAGATCAAGGTTAGAAAAAGCACTGCCAGGAAAACCAGCTTTTTAATATAATCCAGCAAACCGGGCACCTCTTTCCTTATTAACAATAAAATGCCGGACTACCTGGCTGATTGTTCACCTGCCTGCCTGCGCCTGTTGATTACCAGGCGGCAACAGTTCCGTCAGCCCTTGGTTCTGTTGCTCCACATAAAACGCAGGTTTCCGGATCCCGCCAGATAATCTGGCCCCTGCCGAAGCCGGAAAGCTCGTGGGAATAGTTTATTACATGACCCCGGTCGGCGAGGCTTCGGGCCAGGTGCACCGGCAGCGAGTGTTCTACTGCAACCAAATTATCACTCACCCACTGCCACCTGGGTGCATCCAGCGCGGCCTGGGGATTCAAGCCGTAATTTGCAATATTAAGTATCACCTGTACATGGCCCTGGGGCTGCATATAACCGCCCATTAAACCGAACGGACCCAGGGGTTTGTCTTTATTAAACAGAAAACCGGGTATTATGGTGTGATAAGTTCTTTTGCCCGGCTCCAGATAATTGCAGTGCCCTGGATCCAGGGAGAATTCTTTACCCCTGTTTTGCAAAGCAATTCCCGTACCGGGAACAACCAGGCCCGATCCAAAGCCTTCATAATTGCTTTGGATGTAGGAAACCATGTTTCCTTCACCATCAGCTGCAGCCAGGTAGACTGTTCCCCCGCCTGAATTTTGTTTCCGGCCGTAAGAAGCAGCAGACATGCCGATCAGGGAACTTTTTTGCCGGGCATAATTTTCACTCAGCAGCTCTTCCAGTGGAGTGGTCATCCGGGCCGGATCGGTTATGGACTCAAATCCATCGGCAAAAGCCAGTTTGATTGCTTCGATCTGCCGGTGGAGGGCATTATGGTCATACCGGTCATCGAGCTGCAGCTGCTTTAACACATTCAGGGCCATTATTACGATCAGGCCCTGGCCGTTGGGAGGCAGTTCATATATCCGGAAATCCCGGTAATCTGTGCTGATCGGGTCTACCAGGAAGGGATGATAGTTATTAAGATCATCACCTCTTAAAAAACCATTATATCTACGGGAAAAAGAATCTATTTTTTCGGCCAGCTCACCATGATAAAATGATTCTCCGTCAGTTTCAGCAATTGACTCCAGGGTTGAGGCATGGTCGGGTAATCTAACGAACTGGCCCGGGCCGGGAGCTTTACCACCCGGCGCATAGGTGTCAAACCAGTACTTAAATTCTTCTCCCCGGCCTTCCCGGTATTTATTTACGGCCCTGCCCCACAGCTGCGCGGTCACCGGCGAGACAGGGAAGCCGCCCCGGGCATATTCTATTGCCGGAAGAAAGGTTTCTTTTAACGAAAGTTTCCCCCACTTCTTTGAAAGCTCCTTCCAGGCGGCAGGCGCGCCGGGTACTGTTACCGGCAGCCATCCCAGGCCGGGCATTTCTTGATAGCCTTTCTCCCGAACCACACTGGCAGTCAGCAAAGCGGGGGAGGGTCCGCTGGCATTAAGACCATGTAAACGTCCACCGGTCCACACCAGGGCAAAGGCATCGCTGCCGATCCCGTTAGAGGTGGGCTCGGTTACCGTCAGGCAGACTGCCGCCGCTACTGCCGCATCGATAGCATTGCCGCCTTTTTTAAGCGCTTCCAGGCCGGCCTGGGCGGCCAGGGGCTGTGAAGTGGCAACCATACCGTTTTGAGCATAGACCAGCGAACGGCGGGAAGGGTAAGGATAGTGCAGGGGGTCAAATTTTTGGGGCAAAGTTAAATCATCCTTTCCATACCGGCTGCAGTCCACTTCAGCCTGTAGATTTATCCGGCCGGTACCGCCTGCTGCTGGTGGCAATAACCATAGTCAGGCTTATTTGATCAGATAACTTTTAGGGTTTTCCCCACCTTAATAAAGGCTGCAATTGCCTTGTCGATATGCTCTTTTTCATGAGCAGCAGAAAGCTGGACCCTGATCCGGGCTTTCCCCCTGGGAACAACCGGGTAGACAAAACCAATCACGTATATTCCTTCCTGGAGCATTAAATCAGCCATCTCCATCGCCTTTGGTTCGTCGTAAAGCATAACCGGTACTATGGCGGTATCGCCCGGGACAATAGTAAATCCTGCCTCGAGCATTTTCCCCCGAAAATACCCGGCATTGTCCATCACTTTTTCCTGAAGCTCGGTTGATTGCTCCAGCAGTTCCAGGGCTTTCAGGGTGCCTCCGACTATGGCCGGGGCCAGGGAATTGGAAAAAAGGTAGGGTCTTGATTTTTGACGAAGCATTTCAATAATTTCTTTACGTCCGGCGGTGCAGCCGCCCATGGCTCCACCCAGAGACTTCCCGAAAGTGGTGGTAATCAGGTCTATCTTTCCTTCCAATCCGAAATGTTCGAATGTGCCCCGCCCGGTTTTACCAATATAACCGGTGGCATGGCTGTCATCGACTAAAACCAGGGCATCGTACTGCCCGGCCAGCTCACAAATCTCCGGCAGCCTGGCCAGATCACCATCCATGGAAAAAACCCCGTCAGTGGCGATAATACGATGTTTTGCCGATTGGCTTTGCTTCAGGCATTCTTCCAGCTCATCCATATCAGAATGGCGATAGCGAAAACGCCGGGCTTTGCACAACCTGACACCGTCAATAACCGAAGCGTGGTTTAACTCATCTGAAATAATCGCACTCTCTTCTCCGAACAAAGGCTCGAAAACACCACCGTTGGCATCGAAGCAGGCTGCATAAAGTAGGGTATCGTCAACATGCAAAAATTCAGACACTTTTTGTTCAAGTTCCTTGTGGATTTGCAGAGTTCCACAAATAAAGCGGACCGAGGAGAGCCCGTAACCCCACCGGTTCATGGTTTCCTGCGCCGCTTCGATTACAGCAGGATGATTTGATAAACCGAGGTAGTTGTTGGCACAAAAGTTGAGCATTTTCTGCCCTGAAGAAATAGTTATTTCCGCCTCCTGGGGGCTGATAATAACCCGCTCATTTTTGTAAAGGCCCTGCTTTTTTTGCTCCTCAAGCAGCTCCTGCAGTTCTCCTATTAATTTTTGGGACATGAATTCTGCCTCCTTCATTAAAATTTATGGATATTGAAGCATTATGGATAATTTTTTAAATAGCTTGCCTGCAAAAGTTATTGCAATTACAGGCAGCTAACCGTTCAGAATCTGTGTCAGCCTGAACATGATCCCTCCACCAATATGGCTAATTAATCCTCGCAGCAAGCACCTCAAGCATATCCGTGGTCATTTTTTTAAGGTCATATTGGGGATCCCAGCCCCACTGAGTCCGGGCTTCTGAATCATCAAGCGAATTTGGCCAGCTATCGGCAATCTCCTGCCTGACCGGGTCAATTTCATAGTCTATAGTAAAATCGGGCTTATGTTCTTTTATTGCAGCAGCAAGCTGTTTTGGAGTAATACTCATGGCAGTAATATTGAAGGCATTTCGGTGCCGCAATTTAGCCGGATCCGCCTCCATCAACTTTACCGCACCCTCCAGAGCATCGGGCATGTAGATAAAATCAAGGGCGGTATCCTCTTTTAAAAAGCAGGTATGCCTGCCATCTTTTAGGGCATCATAAAATATAAGCACGGCATAATCGGTGGTACCTCCACCGGGCAGGGCAACATTGGAGATTATCCCGGGATACCTTAACCCGCGTATATCCAGGCCGTATTTGAGATGGTAATAATCACAAAGCAGCTCTCCTGATACCTTGGAAATTCCATAAATCGTAGAAGGCCTGGTTATTGTATCCTGGGGGGTTTTATCTTTAGGAGACTGCGAACCAAAAACAGCAATCGAGCTGGGAAAAAATACGGAACAACCATGGGCCCGTGCCGCTTCCAGGACATTAATAAGACCATTCATATTGATATTCCACAGCGCCTGCGGATCTTGTTCTCCCGTTGCTGAAAGCAGTGAAGCGAGATGGTAAATTGTATTGACCTTGTTATTTCTAACCACAGCTTCGGTTTTCTCACTATCGGTTACATCGAGCAGTTCAAAAGGACCTTGGTCAGCAATGCTGCCATTCTTTTTTCTCCTGCCCGAGGCAATGACATTTGATGAGCCGTACCTGTCCCGCAGATGTGAAACTAACTCTGATCCAATCTGACCCATTGATCCGGTAACTAAAATCTTTTTCATGATTATTATCCCCCCTGCAAAATATAATAGAATTAAGATGGCAACGACCTTATCACATTAGCTAACTATATGCGGGAAACTGCCGGCATAAGGAACTGACCCGCTGTTTAA
>SKXC01000007.1 GCA_007128625.1 Syntrophomonadaceae bacterium
CCCGCCTTTATGCCGGGGCTAACAAAGCGGTTATTGTTTTCGGTTCCGGTCTGACCTGTGCATCTAACGGAACTGATAGCATCAAGGCCCTGGCTAACCTGGCCATGCTGACCGAAAATGTCTGGGGCAGCGGTTGTGGCATTTACCCGGTCCAAAAGGAAAATAATGCCCAGGGTGCCTGTGAAATGGGCGCACTGCCCGCATATCTCCCGGGATATCAGCCGGTGGCTGAGGCAAAAACCAGGCAAAAATTTGAACAATTCTGGAAAAAAACAATACCTTCTGAACCGGGCCTGCATATTGTTGAAGCGGTTAGCCGGGATAGTGGAAAAACCTTAAAAGCTCTTTATGTTGTGGGTGAAAACCTTCTTACTGCTTTAAACCGGTCAAAGCCCAATGCCGGAGCGCTTACCAGACTAGATTATATGATCGTGCAGGATCTCTTTTTAACCAAAACTGCTGAACTGGCCGATGTGATTTTTCCGGCAGCCAGTTTTGCCGAAAAAGAAGGCTCATTTACCAATTTTGAAGGAAGAATCGGTTGGCTGCAGCAGGCTTTTCCTCCTGTTGGTGAAAGCCTCCCCGACTGGGAAATTATCCTTCGTCTCGCTAAAGAAATGGGCGATCCGCTGCCTTACAGCTCCTTACAACAAGTTGTTAATGAAATTGAAGAATTCGTGCCGCTCTATGAAGGTTACTATCGCCCTGAAGAGCGTCTTGGCGATAAATGGTCGTACTGGGAAGAAAGGCGTGATCGGGCTTTGCAATCTTTAACCGGTTTTCCCCGTTTTTCTATCCCCGGAGATATGTCCGGGCAGGATGCAGAGCCAGGCGAATATCCCTTTTATTTGATTCTGGAAGCCAATCTTGCTTACTTTGGAACGGGAACCAGGAGTGGAAAAGCCTGGCGCTTGAAAAGCTATTATCCCGCAGGTGTCCTGAAAATCTCGATCAGTGATGCCGATCAGCTTTTACTGACCAGTGGCGATGAAGTAATCATAAGATCACCGTTTTCTCAATTAAAAGCTGCTGTGGAAATTTCTGATATTGTTCCACCGGGAACAATATCTATACCTGCATCTTTCATGAATGTAACTGAGCTTTTCAGCACCGGACCTGACAGGGAACGGAAAGGACCTCCACCGGAATCCGGCTATGTTAAATTAGAAAGGGTGAATCCCGATGGATAAGCAGACAGTATCTCCTGATATAAACTTGGAACGGCTTGCTGAAATAGTGAACAGTTATAAACAGCTCAAATGGTCGTTGATTCCCCTGGTCCAGGAAATTCAAACCGAATTTGGTTTTATACCGCCACCGGCCGTGCCCATAATAGCCGAGAAGTTAAAGCTTTTTCCCAGTGAGGTCCAGGGAGTTGTCTCTTTTTACGAACAGCTCTATACCGAACCCCGGGGAAGAAATGTCGTTAGGGTTTGCCGGGGCACAGCCTGCCATGTCCGCGGTGGCAAGACTATTCTTAAACTGGTCAAACGACAGCTGGGATTGGAAGAAAATGAAACTTCAGAAGATCTGGAGTATACCCTGGAAACAGTAGCCTGCCTGGGTGTATGTGCTTTATCCCCAACCATGGTAATTAATAACCAGGTTTACGGTCATATGAATCCCAAAAAAGTTAAAGAACTGTTCAAGAGACAGGGGGGAAGCTGATCATGAGTCGGCGTACTGTTTTTATTTGTCAGGGGACAGGATGTTTGTCCAGCGGTTCCCAGGCCGTATACGAGTCCCTTCTTTCAGAGGTGAAAAGGCTTAATATTTCCGATGTAGATGTAGATTTTACCGGTTGTCACGGTTTTTGCGAGCAGGGTCCGATTGTTATTGTCGAACCCCAGGGGATTTTTTATACCCATGTCCAGGCCGAGGATGTGCCCGAGATAGCTGAAGCACATCTTAAAAACGGGGTTATGGTGGAGCGCCTTTTTTACCGTGACCCGGCCAGTGGAGAGGCAGTGCCCTGCTACCGGGATGTTAACTTTTATAAAAAGCAGCAGCGTATTATCCTGCAAAACTGCGGTCATATAAACCCGGAAAAAATTGAACAGTCAATTGACAATGGCCGCTATAAGGCCCTCAAAAAGGCCCTGCTTAAGATGACCCCCGAGCAGGTTATCGAAGAACTCAAGAAAGCCGGCCTGCGCGGCCGGGGGGGTGCCGGTTTTCCCACAGCCCTTAAATGGGAATTCTGTGCCAAAGCCCCGGGAAGCAAGAAGTATGTCATTTGTAATGCCGATGAAGGTGACCCCGGAGCTTTTATGGATCGTTCCATCCTGGAAGCCGATCCTCATGCAGTTATTGAAGGGCTGGCCCTGGCCGGCTATGCTGTAGGCGCCGACGAGGGCTATATTTATGTCCGTGCCGAGTATCCCCTGGCGGTGAAGCGGCTGCGCATAGCTTTAGCGCAGGCTGAAGAAAATGGTTTTCTGGGTCAGAATATCCTTGATTCCTCATTTAGCTTTGTCATAAATATTAAGGAAGGCGCCGGATCTTTTGTATGCGGTGAAGAAACAGCCCTTATTTTTTCCATAGAAAGCCGTCGTGGAATGCCCAGACCGCGACCTCCTTTTCCGGCCCAATCCGGTTTGGACGGCAAACCAACGGTTATAAACAATGTAAAAAGCCTGGCTGCTGTATCAGCAATTATTAATCAAGAGGCAGAGTGGTTTTCTTCAATTGGCACAGAAAAAAGCAAGGGAACCGTTGTTTTTGCCCTGACCGGAAAGGTTGCCAACAGCGGACTGGTGGAAGTGCCTGCCGGGACGCCTCTTTCGACCATCGTCTTTGATATTGGTGGAGGTATACCCCGGGGGAAAAATTTCAAGGCAGTCCAGACAGGGGGTCCTTCCGGCGGATGTATCCCTGCTCCATACATGGATACTCCCGTAGACTATGAAAACCTGGCCCAGCTGGGTTCGATCATGGGTTCAGGCGGGATGGTGGTCATGGACGAGAGCACCTGCATGGTGGAAATTGCCCGCTATTTTTTAAGTTTTACCCAATCTGAGTCCTGCGGGAAATGTACTCCATGCCGGCTTGGCACCAGGCAGATGCTGGAGATTTTAACCCGCATTACCCAGGGCCGGGGAAAAGACAGTGATATTGAACTCCTATATAAAATCGCCAAAACGGTTAAGGAAGGCTCACTGTGCGGCCTGGGGCAGACCTGCCCCAACCCGGTTTTGACTACCCTCAAGTATTTCAGGGAGGAATATGAAGCCCATATCAGGGAAAGAAAATGCCCGGCAGCAGTATGCGATTCCTTAATGATATCACCCTGCCAGCATACCTGCCCTGTAGGTGTGGATGTTCCCCGTTACCTGGAAGCAATTTCCAGGGGAGCATTTTTTGAATCGGTGGAAATAATCAGGGAGCGCAATCCGTTTCCTGCTATTTGCGGCCGGATTTGTCATCATCCCTGTGAACTGCGCTGCCGCAGGGGAGAACTGGATGACTCCCTGGCCATCAGGGCGCTAAAGCGCTTCGCAGCCGACTGGTATTTTGACAATGCCGATAAAATACCGCCGCCTGCACCTTATCCTAAATCGAAACCGCAAAAAGTAGCGGTAGTGGGAGCAGGCCCCTGCGGCCTGTCATGTGCTTACTTTCTGGCCCAGCTTGGATACAGTGTTACTATTCTGGAAGCTCTGCCAGTGGGCGGGGGTATGCTTTCTGTGGCAATTCCTGAGTTCCGGCTGCCTGAGAATGTGATCCAAAAAGAGATTGAGTACATTGCAAAATGTGGTGTGGAAATAAAATATAACAGCCCTGTGAATATAAACTTTACCATTGATGACATTAAAAAGAGCGGATACGACGCAGTCTTTATTGCTGCCGGTGCGCAGAAAAGTCTGCAGATGGGAATTCCGGGCGAACTGGAAGACCTGGAAGGGTTTTATTACGGCCTGCGCTTTTTAAGAGATATTAAGATAGGCAAACCGGTTAATATCGGGAAAAAAGTCATTGTCATTGGAGGCGGCAATGTAGCCCTGGATACCGCCCGGACTGCTGTCCGACTGGGGTCGGAGCAGGTGGATATATTCTACCGCAGGACCAGGGAGGAAATGCCAGTTTCGGAAATGGAGTATGAAGAAGCAATCGCTGAAGGGGTAAAGGTAAACTTTTTAGTCAGTCCTACCCGTGTTGTCAGCAGCAACTGGAAATTGACCGGTTTGCAGTGCACCAGGATGGAACTTGGTGAACCAGGAAAAGACGGAAGGCGCCGTCCAATTCCCGTGGTCGGAACCGAATTTTTTGCCGAAGCAGATACGGTATTTGCCTCTGTCGGGCAGGCACCCGACCTTTCTTTCCTGCCTTTGGACAGCGCCCTGGAACGCTCCAGGATGGAAACCCTGGTGGTGGATGAAAACAGGCTTTCGACCAATGTTAGCGGGGTTTTTGCCGGGGGGGATTTTGTTTCCGGGCCGGACATGGTGATCGAAGCTGTCTCGGCTGGAAGAAGGGGAGCCCTGGCTATAGACAAGTATTTTAGGGCCGATCCGACCAGGGTTTTAATATATGACCAGCGCAAGGAAGTTTATGCCCTGGAAAAAGGTGACGGCCAGGAAGAGCCGGAACAAATTGACGAGGAACTGGATGAAGAAATCTGGAAACCGCAGTACAGGCCGGATATACCGCGGCTTTCTGCAGAAGATAGGAAAAGCACTTTTAAAGAAACTGAGCTTAGTTATATGGAAGAGGAAGCTGTACGCGAATCAAAGCGGTGTCTGAGATGCGACCTGGAAACATAAGGGAGGTAGTGCTATGAAAACGATAACCAGGCAAAAGCCTTATGAAGAAATACTGCAGCAGTTGATTTTTGGAAACCGGTTATTTATCTTCGGCTGCGGAACGTGTGCCACAGTGCTGGAAACCGGTGGAATAGAGCAGGTTCTTGAATTAAAAGAAAAGCTGCAGGAATCAGGCTTTTTGGTTACCGGATGGACAGTGATCCCCACGGCATGCGACGAGATGACTTCCGCTTCAGCTAAAGAAAATGAATCTGCTATCCAGGGAGCTAACGGCATCCTGGTCATGTCCTGTGCCCTGGGAGTACAGCGGCTAAACTTATACTTAAACAAACCGGTTCTACCGGTTCTCGATACCCTGTTCATCGGCCTGGAAGAGCACCCCGGATATTTCATGGAGGCCTGTGCCCAGTGCGGTCAGTGTATCCTGGGTTATACTGCCGGGATATGTCCGGTAACGGCATGTCATAAAGGGCTGCTGAACGGACCATGCGGCGGGACCAATAAAGGTAAATGTGAAGTAGATCAGGATAGAGATTGTGCCTTTACCCTGATTTACAACAAGTTGAAAGAACAGGACAGGCTTGATTTAATGAAACATTACCATCCTCCGAAGAATGCACAGGTATTACCCCGACCAAGGATAAAAATATTAGAGAAAAAGGAGGTAGAGCAATGGGTATGAAATTTAAACAACGGCTTGATTCCGGCGAATTTGTGGTGACAGCAGAAATTGCTCCTCCGAAAGGTACTGACCTGGAGCAGATGTTCCATCACATTGAATTGCTTAAAGATAAGGTTGATGCCTTAAATGTGACCGACCACCAGAGTTCGGTTATGCGTTATCCTTCCCTGGGCGGATGTATTGCTGTGGAAGAACGGGGCGGGGAGCCTATTTTACAAATGACCTGTCGTGATCGCAACCAGATTGCTTTACAATCCGACCTGCTCCTGGCTTACTCGAAAGGGATCCAAAATGTCCTTTGCCTTACCGGTGATGCCATGACCGTCGGGGATCACAAGGAAGCCATGGGTATATTTGAACTGGATTCAGTCCAGTTATTACACACTATTGATCTGCTGGAAGATAAAAAAGACCTGGGAGGTAACGAACTAAGCGGAGAAGTTACTTTTTGTAAGGGAGCAATAG
>SKXC01000037.1 GCA_007128625.1 Syntrophomonadaceae bacterium
CTGCGTTCTGTCCTGCAGGAAGGTAAAATCGATCAGGCCCTGATAGACAGCTATGCCAGGGAGGCATCTGAAATAGTTGGCGCGGAAAACGTTTCAGCTAATTCGGCCGACCTTTTGTCTGCCTGCCGCGATTACTGGCCTGTAAGCAGTATCTGGATGACAGAAGGCCTGGTTCCGGCCCTGCCCCAGCTGGTGGTCCGGCCAAAAAGTACCGAAGAGGTTTCCCGGTTGCTGGCCCTGGCCAACAGGGAAAAAATCCCGGTTACTCCCTACGGTGAAGGATCAGGTGCCCTGGGTGGTGTTATTCCCCTGAAGGGCGGGGTAACAATGGATCTGAAGCGGATGAACCAAATCCGGGTTATTGATGATAAAAATTTACTGGTCACCGTGGAATGCGGTTTAAACGGCGCTCTTTACGAAGAACAGCTTAATCGTGCCGGCTATACCGGCGGTCATTTCCCCCAGTCTCTGCGCTGCTCTTCCGTCGGGGGCTGGCTGTCCTGCCGGGCTGCCGGACAGTTTTCGACCCGTTACGGAAAGATTGAAGATATGACCGTTGCACTGGAAGCAGTCCTCCCCGACGGCACTATTTTTAAAGGCCGCAGCGTGCCCCGCACCTCAACCGGCCCCAGGGTTGATCTCTTCATGCTTGGTTCAGAAGGAACAATGGGTATTATTACCTCGGCCGCCCTGCGGATCTGGCCTCTGCCCGAAAAGCGGCACCTTGCTTCCTACACTTTTGAAAACCTTGAAGATGGACTGGAAGCAATTCGCTCTTTTATGCGCGCCGGTGCCCGCCCGGCTGTAGTCCGTCTTTACGATGCCCAGGAGACAGGCAATCACTTTCCTGAACTGGGAGATAAGCGCTGTGCCCTGATTATACTGATCGAAGGCTCTGCAAAAATCGTGGAAGCCGAAGCCTCTGTTATTGAAGATTGTGTGCAATCCCGGGGAGCGGAAAATGCCGGCAGTGAACCGGTTGAACACTGGCTTAAGAAGCGTTTTGACATTAGTGTGGCTTCGATGCTTTTTCAAAAAGGAGCGGTTCTCGATACAATAGAGGTTTCGACTAACTGGCATAATGCCCGGTCCACCTACCTGGCAATGCAGGAAGCACTGCTGGGTGTGGAAGGAACGATGCTTGCTTCCGGCCATTATTCTCATGTCTACCCCGAGGGAGCTGCCCTTTACATGACCACGGTTGGTTTTCCCGGTGAAGATAAAATTACATATTACAAGAAAATCTGGCAGGCGGCAATGAAATCCTGTCTGGCAGAAGGAGCGGCTTTTTCTCATCATCACGGTGTAGGACTTCACCGCGGCCTCTGGATGGCCGAAGAACATGGCAAAGGGTTCGAGGTTTTGCAAAAGATAAAAAAAGCGCTCGATCCCCACAATATTATGAACCCCGGAAAGCTGGGCCTGGGAGAAGTGAAAAAATGGCAGAAGTAAACATGGAACAACTGCTTAACTGTGCATTTTGCCCCAACATGTGCCGTTCGGAATGCCCGGTTTTGCAGGTGACCGGAAGGGAAGCAGTGGCACCTGCCGGCAAGGCCAGGATTTCTGCCCTGCTTAATGAAGGTAAGCTGGACTGGAATGAGGCCTTCCTGGAAGCGGTTTCCAACTGCCTCGGCTGCCGGGGCTGCACCATCCACTGCCCTTTTCCGGATCTTAATTTATGTGATGAACTGCTTTATACCCGCATGAAGGCAGATTCTAAAGGTATCGGTCTGCCGATATTAGAT
The DNA here is from genome assembly GCA_007128625.1 of Syntrophomonadaceae bacterium. Classification (GTDB taxonomy): domain Bacteria; phylum Bacillota; class Dethiobacteria; order DTU022; family DTU022; genus B1SED10-74M. Next base: position 1,749 of record SKXC01000037.1, read on the forward strand.
CCCTACCTGAATAACCTTAAAAAATACAGCAGTCCTTACGGCCAGAAAACCGGTGTGATTTCTACCGCTAACCGGGATGCGGATTTTCTTATTTTTAACGGCTGTACTTCCCTGGCTAATAATCCAGCTTCGATCAAGGCCACAATGTCTCTTTTGGACCGGGCCGGCATTTCTTATCAGATGATCGAAGAAGACTGCTGCGGCTATCCGGCCCAGGTATGGGGTAATCAAGAACTGGCCCGGCACCTTGCTGCTGAAAACAAGCAAAAATTTAGGGCCAGCGGGGCCTCAACCCTGGTTACAAGCTGCCCAGAATGCTGGCTGACCTTTACCGATCGTTACCCGGACTTAGATCAGGCCCTGCCCCTGGAAGTTATTGACGGCCCTTCTTTCTTCTTCAACCTGGTTAAAGAGGGATACCTTAAACCTAAAAAGAAAGCGGACGGTGAAGGCCTGGGAATACTCAGCTACCACGATCCCTGCATCTGGGCCCGGACTGCCCGGAAGGTAAATGAACCCAGGGAAATCATAGAAAAGATCCCCGGTATTAAACTAAAAGAGCCATTGTCTTCTAAAGACCATACCCGCTGCTGCGGAGGGGGCAGCATGTTCCAGCTGGCTTTTCCCGGCACGGCTTCGGCCATTGCCCGGCGGCGCCTTGATGAATTTCCCCAAAAGGCTGCGATTATAACTGCCTGCCCCTTCTGCCGGGAAGGTTTACTGCAGGAAGACAGGCCGGTATGGGAACTGGTTGAGCTACTGGAACAATTCTTTGAGTGATTGCAGCAGAGAACAGGTTCAAAATTGCCTATATAAATTCTGCTTTGTCAATGTAAAAGGGGGAGTTTAGCTGTGAATGCTGTCGAAACGGTCCAGCTCGGCAAGTACTATGGCAAGAAGCTGGGCATCACCGGGGTAAATATGGCTGTTCGGGATGGTGAAATATTTGGATTTATCGGTCCAAATGGAGCAGGTAAAACAACTACAATACGTCTTTTGCTGGGCCTGATCAAACCCAGTTCCGGTGAGGCTAAAATTTTTGGCCGGCCGGTCCCCATCAGCGGGGGAAGGCTGTACCGCCGGGTTGGTTATGTTCCCTCAGAAGTTAACTACTATCCCGAGATGACCGGTCGCGACCTGCTGGAATATGCTGCGGGTTTCTATACCGCCATTGATTCTCTCTGGGTCGAAGAAATGGTCGACAGGCTTCAGTTTGATCCTGATAAAAAAATACGCACCTATTCTCACGGCAATCGTAAAAAGCTGGGTATTATCCAGGCCCTCCTGCATAAGCCGCGGCTGCTCATACTAGATGAACCGGGCAGCGGTCTTGATCCGTTAATCAGGCTTGAATTGTTTAAAATCCTGGAAGAAATGAATCAAAAAGGGGCTACAGTCTTTTTTTCCACTCACATCCTGGAAGAGGTGGAAAGAATATGCCAGCGGGTGGCTATTATAAAAGATGGCAGCCTGATTCATTGCGGTCCTGTTGATGAATTGCCCGGAAAAGATATCCGTTTTGTCATTCTTAAGCTTGCCGGCAGTGAACCTTCCACAGCTGCCCTCGATGAGCTTGGTGAGGCCGAAGAACTATCTTCAAGGCCCGGTTATTACCGGGTGGTCAGCCACCTGCCGGTTAATGAGCTGGTAAACAAGCTATCCCGCCTGAACCTGGAATACCTGCGTATTTCAGATCCCAGCCTGGAAGATTTGTTCTTTGACTTTTATAAAACTTCAGCCGAAGAAGGGGGTAATCATAATGCTTAATGGTAATATTTGCAGCACTGAGATTAGCCTTAACCGGCGGAGTTTGTTTATTTGGACCTTTGTTGTGGTTATTGTAATCCTGGTTTATTTGAGTTCGTTTATCTTCATGGAAGAAATTGAAGTTGTAGAAATGATTGAAGGTTACCCGGATATGCTTACCACCGGCCTGGGTATGAGCCCGGAGATGTTTGGTGATGTAAACCTGTATCATGGCGGGTTGGTCCTGCTATACGGGTTGCTCCTGGCCAGTATCTATGCCATGATGCTTGCCGGGAGCCTGGTGACCCGGGATGTAGATATTGGTACGGTAGAATTTCTTTATACCCGTCCGCTTTCCCGTCAAATTATCCTGTTTTCCAAGGCTTTATCTTTCCTGGTTATGATTACCCTGTTGTGGATCACCATCTACCTGGTTAGCGTTGCACTCGGCGCTTTATGGGTTGCCCCTGAAAGTTTTGATATCTATAACCAGTTTTTAGCTCACCTGATGGGCTATCTAGCCTGCCTGGCGGCCGGCGGCCTTGCTTTTGGCTTTTCTCCCCTGCTTAACAGGGTTCAGAGCAGCACTTCACTGGCCATCGGTCTTGGTTTTGCCTTCTTTTTTTTAAACACCATTGCTTCTATGTATGAACAGCTGGAGTTTCTAAAATATTTAAGTATTCATTACTATGCCGACTTAAGCGGGGCGGCATCAGGAGAACCCTATATTACCGGCATGATCGTCCTGCCGGTAGTGTTCTTTGTCGGTGTTGGCCTGGGCAGCTTTTTGCTAAATCGAAAAGACTTTACCGCCTGAGCAATATGAGCCCCACCGATTAAAAGGAGATACTCTGGGATCAATTTAAAGGCAGGATAAAAATTTATGAGCTGCGGTAAGCGGACGAGATGAAAACACCCAGGGCCTCCAGCTCCTTATCAGGTCGGTTGACTATTTTTGGTTTTAAGGCTTGTTCAAAAGGCACATCCTTGATTTCCAACCCGTGAATACCGACCATTACTCCGGATCGTTCTTCTCCAAGGAGTATATCGGCGGCTTTAATCCCAAACCTGATACCCAGGATTATATCATCAGCCAGTGGGGTCAGTCCGCGGAGTGTAAAACCGAGGTCGGTAGAACGTACTTCTTCAATCTTTTCCAGCCCGAGTTCGATTTTAAGAATTCTGCGCAGGATCTGGGATATCCCCCCCAGCTTGGGATTACCGAAAGCATCAAGCTCGGGAGCTTCTTCAAGCAAAGAACGAACTACTTCACTTTCTTTTTTGGCGCGAACTATAACCGGGTCATTATAGGAAATGCTGGTTCCTTCAGCTACAACCAGGTTTGCGCAGGAGTATTTTCGGTAAATACGTTTAACTTCGGCACAGTACTCAGCCAGGTCAACCGGGCGTTCCGGAATGGTAATCAGATCGGCTCCGGAGGCAACACCAATTTCAAGAGCAAGCCATCCCGCATGTCGGCCCATTACTTCCACCAGGGAGATGCGGCGGTGAGCCCGTGCTGAATCTGCTGTACTTCTGGCAGCCTGGGCTCCGAAATATATAGCTGTGCGAAAACCGAGCATTACATCTGTGCCGGAAACATCGTTATCGATGCTTTTGGGAGCCATTACAATTGGAAAATCCATATTTGCCAGGTGCTGGGCACAAAGAATTGTATCATTGCCACCGGTGCCCAGTATGCCTTCAACCCCCAGGCGATCAAGATTGTTCAAAATCTTTTGCGGATACCCTCTGGCAATGTTCGCATCGGTAAAAGGATTAAACCGGGAGGACTCCAGAATGGTGCTCGATTGGTTTTCCAAGCCGATCACATCTTCAGTCTTGAGGGGAAGCAGGTATTGTTCGGGATCATCAGCGGCCAGCCCGCCAAAAGCATTTTTCACCCCGACAAACTCAGCGTTGTAGGCACTGTTTCCCCTGCGGACAGTAGAAGCAAGAAAGGCGTTTATACCGGGACAGTCTCCGCCTCCTGTGATTAAGGCTATCTTACGTGTCAATGATATAACCTCCGACCTGTTGTATATTCCACGGGTTTAAATAAGATTCAATCAATAAGCAAGTATACTATTATTTTGCCATTTTACCACAAACCCTGGGATACAAGTATACAGTATCAAGATATATTTTTGTTCATCCTCTTGCTGGAAATTTTTCAAAGCCAAATTAGGGATGAAAGAAAGGGTTGCATTATACGGGCTAAACGTTTATATTATTACATAGCAAAAGTAAAAGAAGAGTTGTTGATGCCTGTAAGCTGTTATTCATACCTGCGGGTGTAGCTCAATGGTAGAGCCCTAGCCTTCCAAGCTAGATACGTGGGTTCGATTCCCATCACCCGCTCCACAAAAAGGCCATGCCTCTTAGCATGGCTTTTA
>SKXC01000074.1 GCA_007128625.1 Syntrophomonadaceae bacterium
ATGATCGCCGCTATTATTGGCGCCCAACCGGGCAAATTCAACTATTTTGCCGAAATGGAAACCGCCGGCAAATGCCTGGAATGGGTCAAAGAGAGCCTTAACCTGAGCTACGGAAATATTACCCTCCTTGCCGGCGAAACGTCGCCGGGCAGCGGCGGCGTAATCTTCACCCCCTGGTTACACGGAAACCGCTGTCCCTTTGAAGATGCCAATGCCCGCGGAATATTTTTCAACATCAAGCTGGAAACAGGCCAAAATGAGCTGGTCCGCGCAGTCCTGGAAGGGGTTTGCTATCACCTGCGCTGGATGCTCGAGGCCCAGGAAAAAAAGATCACAACCGGAGAACCAATCCGCTTTGCCGGTGGAGTAGCGCTGTCCGACGCGGCCGGCCAGATGCTTGCTGATATTACCGGACGCAAGATAGAAACAATCGAAAACCCGCAAAATGCTGGAGCAGTCGGAGCAGCAGTATTAATCGGCCTCAGCCTGGGCCTTATAGATTCCTTTGAAGGAGCCAAAGAAACAATCCGGGTCAGCAAAACATTTACCCCAGACCCTGAAAGCAGCAAAATCTACCAGAAGGCATATACCGTTTTCAAAGAGCTCCATAAATCAAACAAAAGACACTTTCAAACCCTTAACCAGGTTTAAAGGAAACGGGGACTTACTCATTTATGGGCAATACACCAGTACACTATCCGGCCACTGGCCTGGTCAGCCCGGCCCAAAAAGCCACCGGTATCAATTTTTCTTTTTTCCTTATCAAGTCCTAAGCACATGGAAAACAAAGGGCATGTTGACAGTGCTTAAAAAGTACGATATAAATGCTAAGATTTGTTTTGCAACTACTCAGCCTATTCCCTTGCTGAATGAAAAGTGACACCATGGTAACGGTTCGGTGAAACCGCACCTTGTAAATTAGCGGGTAATGACCTGGTAGTAATCCTAAATTTTGTGCGCCAAAAGAAATGGTTTGAGCCTTATTAGCATTATATAATTATAAGGATGTTTATATCCTGCCGGTAGTGCTAATGAACACCTGATCACAACAAAATTATGGAGGGATAAACATGTTAGTTTTTAAAAGAGTTAGATTGGTCTTGTTCATGCTGTTAATGATCCCCTTTATTTTACTCTTCTTTTCAGGCTGTGCCGATGATAGCGTTGATGAAGCCGTCACTGAAGATCGCAGCGAAACGGTGGGGTTACGAGGCAATACTACAGGCAACCTTGTAAACTGGGGCCTGGCTGCAAAACAGGAAGAATGGATCTACTTTAGCAACGAAGATGATCACGGTTATATCTACAAGAAGACGGCGGACGAAGAAGAATTAGTCCGGGTAAATGACGACAAGTCGCGTTACCTAAATGTCATCGGAGACTGGATCTATTACAGCAACTGGAGCGACGGAAAGAGCATCTATAAAATTCGCACTGATGGCAGCGAAAAAATAAAATTAAATGATGATCAATCCTACTACGTCAGCGTTGTTGGCAACTGGATTTATTACAGTAATCATGATCAAGATGGCCACATTTATAAAATTAATGTGGAAGGTGATGAAAGAACCTCTTTAAATGAAGATGATTCCTGGTCAATAAATGTCAGCGAGGGCTGGATTTATTATGTCACCTTAGAAGATGGGTTTATTCATAAAATGCAAACCGACGGTTCAGATCAAACCCGTTTAAATGATCATTATTGCTGGCATGTAAATGTGGTAGACGATTGGATCTATTACATTAATTATGATGATAATTACAATATTTATAAAATGCGTACTGACGGCAGCGAAGTTTCCAGCCTCGATGAAACTGCCTATATATTAAATGTTTTTGATGATCAGATCTACTATATTAATACACATTTTAGGGCCCACAAAATGAGCACTGATGGAGATGATCAAACCCTGCTTGACAGTGCAAGGTACAGCTGTATCAATGTTTTAGACGGTTATATTCACTACAGCGACGATCCCGACCTTTTTTAATCTTAAAAAAGGAAAAGATAGCTTCCTAATCAACTATATTTCGACCAGGAGCAGCTGTAGCGGGGAAGAAAAGTTTGTTAAATAATCCCCCGGCAGTTTCAAACTCGAGTTTCCCGGGTGGTGCCTTGGGCAAACAAGTCTACCAGCTTGTCTTTTATCTCACCAGCAGTATTATCTGTTTCCTTATGGCGGTAGCAGGCCATAAGCCTCGTAAACAGGGGCACCACTTCGGGTTCTGTTGCTATTCCGAAATCTACCAGACCTTCCAGGGCATACACCAGGTCGGCCGCAGCTCGTTTCCGGTCCCGGCTTAACGGACCTTGCAAGATCTCCTGGATATCATTATACCTGGCCTCTTTTTTCTTTTCTTCTTCCCGGGCCAGAAAGGTCTCCATTTCACTGCCGGTTTCCCCGGGTATCTCCCATCCGGTTCCCCCCAGGTTTTCTTGCAAATGCGCTACCCGGGAAGGACCTACCAGGGCTGTACGCACATGGGCAAGCCCCAGCACCCAGGCTAAGGTCAACTGGACCGGGCTCTTGTTCAACTGTTCTGCCAGCTCCTTTAATTTTGTGTAAACCCGGAGCGCAGATTGATACAGGCTCCTTTGGAAAAGCGGGTCCAGGTTACGGATATCGCCCGGCTCAAAACCATGGTCGGGCGGTATCTTTCCTGTTAAAATACCCCTGCCCGTGGTGCCCATGGTGATAACCGGCAGCTTGTACTCCTGGCAAACCGGTAAATACTCCCGGTATTTCTGCAGCGCTACCGGGCTTAATTCCAGCAGCAGGGAAGCGGGGTTCCCCTCTTTGGCATAATCCTTTACTCTCTGAAGCGGCAGGTGGCCCAAACCGTACTCAAGAATGAGGCCCTCTTTTTGCAAATCTTCCAGAGCCCCGACAGTCTCGGCCACAGGTATTGTATGGTCGTCAAAATGAATTTGGTAGAGGTCAATGTAGTCGGTCTGTAGTTTTTTTAAACTCTGCCGGCAGGCTTTCTGGATGTGATTGTAAGAGAGGTCAAATCCCTCTTTGGTCACGCCTACTTTAGTGGCAATTCTGATGCGGGAGCGGTAGGCCTGCAAAGTGCTTCCCAGTACTTCTTCCGCAGGCCCGTATTGGTCAGCCACATCAAAGTACTCGATGCCGTTTTCCACTGCATAGATGAGCATCCTTTTAATTTCTTCCGGGTCTTTTCTCCCATACACACCGGCCAGGGAATACAGCCCCAATCCCAGTTCTTTTTTCACTTTTCATTCTCTCCTTTCCGGTCCTCTTCTTGCACCATTTTTTCCAGGGCAGTTATTTTATCCATGATATGCCGGAGTAGCAGTTTTACATCTTTAAGCTCTTTTTCTTTTTCTTCAACTTCCTGCAACTTGCGTTTAAACATGGTTAAGCTTTCCTCCATGATTTCCGGTGGCAGACGGCCTTCTGACAGTCCTTCTTCAAGTTTTTGATCAAAATACAAGATTTTTTTGATATCCTTCAGACCAAAATTCATCTGTTTTAATTTATTGATGGTCAGGATTAGCTCCAGGTCCTGATCTCCATAAAAACGCTGTTGATTACGGCGCTTCGGACTTATAAGGCCAATTTTTTCATAGTATCTCAGGGTGTCAATACTTACCCCGGTGCGTGAAGAGAACTCGCCAATTTGCATCATTTTACCCTCCCGCTTCAAATATATCACCTGGAGTTAACTCCAGGTCAAGCATAATATTTGCCCCTAAACCAAAAATCCGGTGCTGTAACACAGCTAAGGTCGGCCGGCGTTCGGCTGCCCTTGGTTACTATTATATTAAATATCTTTGTACTTTAACTGTTAATTGCTGTCAGAGGATTTTATAGGCCGGTGCCATAAAGGTTGGTTTTCATAATGAAGCCTTACAAAACCGGTATAAATAGGCGTTCCCGGGATCACTTCAAAAAGTCTTGCCAAATTAGCCCAGAACTTCAGAATTAAGAGGCTAACTACCCCTGAATTTTTTCCTCATCAATTTTCCCCTTCTTAAAGATTTTCCATATAACTCAGGTTTAAAGCAAGCTTGTTGAATTAACCTCACCGGCTGATAATATCTCCAGCACATACAGCAACACAATAAGTTTCATTGTGCCCTGAATTCATGTGAACCTTGTTACTACAAATTATGTGTGCTATACTTGTTGTGTGAAATTCTTACAAAGGAGGCATTCAAAATATGCAATCCCTGGTTAAGCTTAGAAGCAGAGCTCAGGTTACCTTACCTAAAGAAGCGGTAAAAAAACTTAATTTAAAAGAAGGTGATAACCTTTCTATTGAGGTTTATGAAGGAAAAGTGATTATCACCCCGGTTGCCGTTATTCCCAAAGATGAATTATGGGCCTGGTCTCCTAAAATACGCGGTGCCATAGAAGAAGGTAAGCAAGAAGCAAAAAGTGGGAACCTCAAAGAATACGCTACAGTGGAAGAGTTGTGGAATGATCTTAACGTAGCGGAAACTGAGGATTAAAATCATGAAATATAAACTTGCCCCGACAAAACAGTTTACGAAAATGCTAAAAGCACAACCCCCCGGTTTAGAAAAACAGCTTAAGAAAACACTCAAGCATCTACAGGAAAATCCAGCTCATCCATCTTTACGCAGCAAAAAATACCAGTCAATCGAGGGCGTTTGGGAATCAAGTATAAATATGAAATACAGGATTCTTTGGCAGGTACGGAGTTAATCAACCAGACACTATAATATTGCTGGCAGTCGGTGATCACAATATCCTGGAATAATTTCGGTATTCAGCATTTAAAGGGGAACTCGCCCGTTCAATAAAGGAATCCGGACTATTTGATTAAATCTATAAGACTATCCTGCTGCGGCATACGGCTATCTTTACATACATTATAATAACCATTGCTCAAGCTTTTTCCATAGTGAAATCTTCCGGGCTTCACCGGTGTGTTTATATGCCTAAACGTTATTATACAAATAAAGGACATGGGCAAACGCCACATTGACCTATTTATTTTTTGGGCCTTTTGCTGGGATCTTGCCTGTTATTAAATACTGAATGAACAATAAGCCCTTCTTCTTCAATTGTATAAAATATAGTGAAAGGGAACTTTCTTATAATGCATCCGCGAAAGTTAGCTTAAATTAACTGGTACATTTCTGGCATTGCACATATGCTTTTCACCGACAATTCAACGCAATCAAGGAATTCGTGCCCTAAACCAGTTCTCTGCTTTTCATACCAGCTAAAAGCAATCTCAATATCAGCTATGGCCCTGTCTGTATAAAATAATTTCATTGGTTTTTTTCTCTTATTATTGAGTGAACATCTTTCCAATCATGTAAGCCAAGCTTGCCATTCTTGTATTCTGCATATCTATTATTCAATTCGTTTTTCTGCCACTCAGGCAAGGGCAAAATGGAATTGCTCATTGCAATTGAATCCCAAATATCTTCTACAAGAACTAGTTTTTCGGACAGTTCAAGTTTGTCAATTTCCTTAATAATATCATTTGGTCTCACGGTTAAACCTCCTTCGGGGAGTAATAATACCATTTTAAAGAAATAACTGTTTAATTCCTCAATAGTAATTATAACATGCACCAAGCCTTTCAACATCGGTTTTTATTAATAATTAGGCAAAAACATGCTTTAAAATTTCGGGACACAATGAAAATTATTGCTATCAACCAGAGTTGCTGCTCCAGTCACATTTCACCACTTTACCCAACGTAAAGATACTGCAAAAGAGGGGCAAAAAGGACCTTTTAGACACACAAGCAAGCTTCTTCTAATTAATATCAACTTCTGATTGCATTACCAGTGCATGCGGTATCAAAATAATTTTCATTGTGTCCCGAAATTTTAAAGCATGTTTTTGCCTAATTATTAATAAAAACCGATGTTGAA
>SKXC01000068.1 GCA_007128625.1 Syntrophomonadaceae bacterium
ATTTCTTTCTCCTTCCCGATCCCCTGCCGGTTGACCAGGAACAGCAGGATGATTAGGAATACATAAGCCGACAGCAACCGCCACGGCCCGATTTCTATAATTTCGTTCATTCTAAGCTACCTCCTCAATGCCTGAAACTGATCCCTTTTCCAGGGTAATAATCTTTTCCCCCGTTATTTTAGCCAGCTGTTTGGAATGGGTGACCATGACCAGGGTTTTCCCCCTGTTTCTGACGTAATCCAGGATACGGCCCATTACTTTATCGACGGTGTTGTCGTCCAGCGCAGAGGTCGGCTCGTCGAGAAGCAGGACTTCAGGATCCATCAATATAACCCTGGCCAGGGCCAGGCGCTGTTTTTCACCGCCGGAAAAAGTGCCTGTTTGATCGTCCAGCTGCTTGTACAGGCCGAGCCCGTGGATCTCTTCGAGCAGCCTTTCGTCGGAAGCAGGTTCCTTTTTAGAAAACAGCAGGCCGATCTGGAGGTTGTCCCTGACCGTTCCGGGGAAAATGACCGGGTTTTGGGGCACTAAAATAACTTGCCTTCTGAGGGCAATGGCATCAAGTTCTTTTAAATCTTCTCCCCTGTAGTTGATTTGCCCCTGCTCGTAGTTGAGCAGGTGGTTGAGCAGCTTCAGGAGGGTGGTTTTACCGCTGCCGCTTTCACCGACGATGCAGGTGATTTTACCGGCTTCCAGGGCCAGTTCTTTGATATTAAGGATGTTTTTAAACTGCACATTTTTCAATTGAAACATGTAATTCACTCCCGGTAATTGCTTGTCTTCGGCAGGATCGGATTAATCCTGCCATTATCTGGCCGGCGTTTGCCCTATTCTTCCCTCAGTTCCGTAACCAGCTCTTCTGCTTTTGCCCGGGCCTCTTTTAATACTTTTTCCCCTTCCCGGGTGATGGTGGAATACTTTCTTACTTTGCCGTTTACCACTTTCTTTTCCACCGACAGCAGACCTTCGTCAACCATGTGGTGCAGGATCGGGTAAATAGTCCCGGCGCTGACCTTGTAGCCGTGGCGTTTTAATTCCTCGATCATGTAAACGCCGTATACCGGCTCTTTACTGGCATGGTACAGAATATGGACCTGGATGAAGCCTAAGAAAAGCTTTCGCAAAATCCGGTTTTCCATGATTGGCACCTCAATATATCGTAAAACGATATCGTTTATCGATATCGTAACTAAAGATGGATGTCAAGTCAAGACTTTTTTTGCCTGTTTTGCTTATAGGGAAAAATAATATTGGATAATCTGCTGTATGGCAAAAAGTCTGCAAGAACGTGTTAATGTATCGCAACAAAAATGTATCGCAACAAAACGTTGCATAATGCAGCAAAATATGGTATGATCCGGGCGCAGTGCTCGACATAGGGAGGCGAATGATAAATTATGGCTAAGGCAATCAGGGTATCAGATGATTTGGCTGATGAAGCAAAAAAATACAGCCAGGTTGAACATCGTTCTGTGGCTGGACAAATTGAACACTGGGCAATAATTGGCAAGTACGCTGAAGAAAATCCGGATTTAACCTATGATCTGATAAAAGAAATGCTGATCGGGCTTGAAGAACTGGATCGGAATGAAAAATCTGAATACAAATTTGGTTAAAGCAGATGAAGATATATCAATCGAGATTGTTTGAGAAAAAGGTCAGTAAATTTAATACCCATCAGAAAATAAGCCTTGATGGTGTCATTAAAATAATTGTCAGCAACCCCCCTGGTGTCCAGGAGAAGAAGGGTGACTTACGGGGGGTTTATATTTATAAGTTCAAGTTACAGGATCAACTCTATTTGCTGGCCTACCGCATACCAGGTCCAGAAATTTTGGAACTGATCATGATTGGCCCACATGAAAACTACTACCGGGATTTAAAAAACTATCTCAAAAGCAAGGCATGATTTTTTATAGTTGACTCAATTAATGGGGGTATACTAGCTGGAAGCTGTGTTTGAAGGGCTGGTAATTATTTGATATACTAAAAAAAATTAGTACAGGGAAGTGGAGAAATGGCGGTTCTTGGTGAGGAGCAGATCAGGTCAAAGCTGTTCCCATTTTTTTCTGAGCGAAAAGAAATAGTGTTTGTCTATCTCTTTGGTTCTGCAGCCGTTGGGAAGGCCGGTAAGCTCAGTGATATAGACTTAGCTTTATACATCGACCCGGGGCTGATACCTGTAGCTTATGGATATGGTTATCAAAGCGAAGCAATAGTAGAACTGCAGTCCATCCTAAAAAGTAAGGTGGACCTGGTTGTTTTAAATGAAGCGCCAACTGTGCTAAGGTTCCAGGTTTTGAAAAACGGTGCTCTTATATATTGTGCATCCGAGGATGAGCGGAGAAATTTCCACGAGCACACTATGAAAAAATATCTTGACTTGAAACCGCTGTTAAGGGTCCAGGGCTATTACCTTCATAAGCGCCTGGCTGAAGGCAAATTTGGGGGTGGCAGTTAGTGCTTGAAAAAGAAATGGTAGAACTAAAACTGCAAGAACTGCACCGCTGCCTCTCACAGCTAAAAAAACACCAGGGGGTAACGGCCACCGAATTGGAAAAGGATCTCGAAAAGGCCTGGGTTGTTCAGCATGGTTTGCAACTGTCAATCCAGGTCGTCCTCGATATCGGGAGCCACATTTTAGCCGCAGAAGGAGTGACTGTCCAGGAATACGAGGATGTCTTCCTGGAACTGGCCCGTTTGGAAGTAATTCCTGAAGAATATGCCTATGAAATTAAAGGAATGGCCGGATTTAGAAATCTACTGGTTCATGAATACGCAAAAGTGGACATGAACAGGGTAGCTGAGATATTAAATAACCGGTTATATGACTTTTCCAGCTTTGCCTCCTTCGTGATGGATTATTTGTCAAAAAAATAAGGGGGCAAAGTGTTCTTTACCCCCTGCGCTGCATGTGTTGCAAACTATTTTTCCTTCGTACCTGCACTACCCGTACCAGGTTGTAAATTCTTCCGGTTTTTTCTTAATGCTGCGGTAGGTGTTCAGGACTGCCTCCGGGGCGGGGTATCCCATGGGAATGCTGACCAGCAGTTTCTTGTCCCCGGAGATGTTGAGAAAATCCTTAATTTCTTTGGCGTAGTGTGTTACCGAAGCCTGAATGACGCTACCAATACCCCGGGCATGAGCGGCCAGCAGCAGGGTCTGGGTAAAAAGGCCCATGTCAAAAATCGACCATTCTCCCAGTGAACCGTCCATGTATAGGAAGATCACACAGGGGGCTCCGTAAAATTCAAAATTAAGCAGCCTCAATGCTTCCCGGCCTTCTTCGTCTTCCCGTTCTACCCCGATAGTCTTCAGCCTGCGGGCGCCGTGGTCATTTTTACGTTGATCCAGTTCTGCCGGCCAGCTTGAAGGCGGTGGTACGTCGGGACTGAACGGGGCGTTGTTTTTGGCCAGCTCCAGCAGTTTTTCTGATAACTGATCTCTTCTCTTACCGGTAACCACCGCCATTTCCCAGGGTTGAGTACTCATATAGGTGGGACTGTTACCGGCTGCTTCAATGATTTCCTGTATCACTTCCCGGGGGAGGGGGTCGGGTTTAAAAGCGCGGTAACTCTGCCTGCTTTTTATGTTTTCCAGGGCATCCATTGATGTTAATTCCTCCCTTTAGTTTTTTTCTACTATTCAACACCCATAAAGGAATACCTGCCAATAAATCGGCAAGCTGTCAAATTGGCTTACTATTAATGTGAGAATTGAGGGGAGTCAACCGGGCAACATGTCAGGATTCATTAGTTTTATTTCTTACACCAGGGAACCGGAGCCTGAAGGGGACCAGCAGCAACCCGACGATTAATTCTCTGACCGTGCGTCCGATCGAGATCCTGGCAATGAACATTCCCAAGAAGTTCTGCTCTGTCAATAAGAGCATATGCCAAATCATGGAAGTTGTTATGATAGATTGAGAACATGTTGACAATAGTAACGCGAGACGTTAATATTATTTCACGATTAAATCATTTGCTGACTCAAACACAGAAAAAATATGGAAGCAGCAATGGATTAAAAATTAGCCAAGAGATATCCAAAAATTAGCTAGAAAAATTATCTGGCAATCGTTTTAATCAGTGGAGCATTCGCATAAATAGGCAGTATAAGATCTGTTTTAACTGGGAAAATGGTAATGCCTATGATGATGAAGTTGTTGATTACCATTGAAAGGTGGTAGAAAAATGAATAATGATAAAATACCCAACATACATCCTGGTGAAATATTACAGGAAGAATTTCTAAAACCAATGGGTATTAGTGCATACAGGTTAGCCAAGGAAACTAAGATTCCTGCAACAAGAATTTCCGAGATAATAAAAGGGAATAGACGTATCAGCGCAGATACTGCTCTTCGCTTTGGTAAATTTTTTGGCAATACGCCTGATTTTTGGCTGGGGCTGCAAATGGAATTTGATTTAAGAAAACAAAGGACAGAAATTGAATATGTCCTTGAAGAAATCAAAGAATACCGCTGAGTTGATTTAGCTAATGAAATCAAATGCTTGCTAAATGTTCCCGGGTAATTTAATCAACAGCTATTATTTTCATTTTGATGTATAGTCTTTGCTGCTTCAATCAGGGATTTAAATAAAATGCGCCGGGAAGGCCTGCTTGAGTACGATGCCCGGACGATTACCCGGATAGATATGAAAGTTGAACAAGGCTAGAGTTTGGCAGGCAGCTGCCTGGAATGCAAGCCACCAATTACTTGACACTATTTATTCCATGAGCGAGAATGCATAATACCGGGAGCTGTTATATAATTCAGACAGGGTGAAGTTATCATGGATAATGAGATAATGAAAAATACTAGGCCAGAACTAAATTATTATTTTGCCTGTCAAAAAGACATTGCCACGGTGTATCTTTTTGGTTCATATGGTACAGAGCTTTATGATCCTGAACGAAGCGATCTGGATCTGGCAATTCTTTTCTACCGAAATCTTTCACTCAAGGAAGAAATGCTGATTGATGCTGAAATTTCTATAATTTTAGGCCGGGACAATATTGACATTACTAATTTAAATAAAGCCAGGGTTGATATTTGTCATCAAGTTTTGTTAACGGGTGAAATTATTTATGAAAAAAACAAGATTGTCACAGCTGACTTCATGGAAAAAACACTTAAGTTTTATTTTGACTATGGCATTTCTTTGTATAAGATGAAAGTTGATTTAGTGGAAGAATTAAAGGAGGGGTCTGGAACCGGTGATTGATGAGAATAAGGTTCTTGCGAAGATCAGGGTGATTAAAGAAAACAAGGCTAAACTGGAGAAACTGAAGGAGGTTCCAGAAGAAGTTTTCATTAAAGATTTTGAAAAATATGATTCCGCCAAGTATAACCTTCAGACTGCAATTGAAGCAATGCTGGATATATGCAACCATATTATTTCCAGGAACTCTTATGGGGTACCGAAAACCAATGCAGATGCCTTTATTATATTGTGTCAAAATGGAGTTTTAAATTCTGAAATGCAAAGCACCTATGTGGCTATGGCACGTTTCCGCAACCGGGTAGTGCATCTTTATGAGCAAATTGATAACAGGGATGTTTATAAATATGTCGTTGAGGGAATTAAAGATATTGATCATTTTATTGATGATATAGCTAAGATTATATCCCGCGAAAATAGTTAATAAGTAGAAATGAATGGAGAAAATAATGCTGCATATGTAATGGTTTTGACTATAAATATTGAAAAAGGCCTGTGGTATAAATTGACCCAAA
>SKXC01000155.1 GCA_007128625.1 Syntrophomonadaceae bacterium
AGTGAGCAGCTATTAAGATTGATATTGTAAAAAGCCAGGTGTCCTTAGCTCCTGAAAATGATGATGAGAAAGCCAAGCTTACTGCCCTGTGGAAAATTTTGATCGATTGTGTTGGAGACAGTGGAAAGTTGGTCCCGGTGGGAGAGTATATCCCTGAAAAAGGCAACAAGAGCGCTTCTTTTTATATTGAAGGAGTTAACCCCCAGGATAGCTCTTTTACCGAAGTGAGAGTAGACCGTGATGAAAGTGTTTATTGTAAAACCTGTAATAAGTTGATCAGTCTAAAAGCAGGTGAGGTAATCCCTATCTGCTGTGGTAAAATTATGGATATCGTGGATTAATTGCAGGTCCCCCCTTAATTTACTGGAGCCCTGTCTTATAAAAGACAGGGCTCTTTTATCGATGCTCACCAAACTAGATTTGGCATGGCAACCCCAGATCCTTAACTATTTTCTTATCCTGAGGTGTGGCGAACACTTATAATTTGAACACTTTTTTAAGGATGACCAAAAACCAAATCCAGGCGACCCCAAAGATAAAGTAAAATAATTACCTGGTTATTTGATGCAAGTTTGAATATTGGTAAACTTGTGGTAACATATTATTAGGTTTATAACAAACTCCTATAGCCATATATTAACTTGGAGAAAGGAGCAAGACAATGTTAAATCATTCAAAAGTAAACTTTAAATGGTTGAGAGGCATGTATATTTACACAATTGTCGGTGCGGGAGGTTTTGGTTTGGGAATGCTGTTTGCTCCCAGATTAATCTCATTAATATTTGGCATACCATTCGAAGAACCAATAGTTTATGGAATTGCCGGCAGTACTTTTTTAGCATTTGCAATCGTCTCCATATTCGGCTTGTTATCTCCACTTAAATTTGTACCAGTTCTTTTTCTACAACTTTGCTATAAATCCGCATGGTTTTTATTCATTGTTATACCACTAATATTCACTGGACAATTTCCGCTCTACGCTCTGTTGCCCGCTATTCTATTTGCTACCTACATCATTGGAGACATAATTGCCATACCTTTTAAAGTCCTTTTTGCCAAAGATTAATAGATATCACAACAAGAAAAGACAAGAACCGGTTATTTTTTATTGCAAAATATAATCCTGAAATTGAATTAAATGGGGTATATCTAAAAAATTGACATATCAAACTTATCCTGCTGTTAATAAATAAAGCCCCCGGAGGGAGTTGTGCTCAGGGGGCTATAATTATTTGTTTTATTCTATAAAGAAAACTATTTGCTTTAGTATATCTGTGACGTTGTTTCTAATCTAACAGAGTTATACCAATCAAAGAAAGTGTATATTATTTAGGTGACTTTAGTATTATCGACTATTTACCGTATTAAACCCAAATTTAATCCAACCCTTTTCTAGCAGCCTGAACAATCGCCCCGACCGCCTTTTGGGGCAAAAATCCACTCGCAGTCTGTTCAGCTACTGATAACCTATCAAAGATCTGCCTCCAAAGCTTAAATTTTCCATTGCTAAATTCATATGAACTCATCACTAAAAACTCTGCAGGGGTATCGTCGAGTTGACAAACTACTTTGTGATCATAAAAAGCTTTATTGCCTTGTACAAGTATACCTATCCCTTCCTCACTTATCTTCTCAAATTTAACACTTTTTAAGTTCCAGGATAGAAAACGTTCAGCTTCAGCTTTACCCTCAAAAGTACCAAAAGGATTGACAAATGTAATATCATCATCGAACAAAGATAAAATTTTATCCAGGTCACCAGACTCGAATGCTCTAGCCAACTCAAGTATCATACTCGCATGATTGTCTTCAGACATGTATTTCACCTCTCCCCTAATATGATAATATTTTCCAAACAATTAAAACAGGTAACTATGTAACATAATCTGATTACTATAAATTTTTAATTCTACCTATCTTGAAGAATTCCTGCCGTAAATAATAAATAATTCAGATATTTGAAGTTTCTTATATTATTACCACATTTGGACGATTTCTTCATTCCTTTGTGGATCACTTTTTAGGATTTTACATTGTTTAATTCATCATGAACAAAGACAAATCATAGCCGTAAATTATGATTTAGATGTATAATGAATTAGGCAGGTGATGTATATGTCAGCTGAACAAGCACCTTCTTTTATTCCGGGATTCATTAAACATCATGAATTGTTGGTGGAAATTTTTCCTCCTGAAAAACAGCTTTAGTTTCAGGAAGGTATCTAGCCAGTGAAACGCTAATAAAATATTAAGACTTTACAGTGCTCAATGAATTATCAGGCAAGGAGGTTTTCATGATAATTAAACTGGGTAAAGCAGCTCCAGATTTTTCTATCTTGGATTGGCAGGAAAAGGAATTTACCCTTTCTAGTTACCGGGGTCAAAAAAATATTTTCTTAGTCTTTAACCGGGGCTTTGTTTGACCTTATTGCCGAAAGCATATGGCGCAGTTGCGTCAAGATTATTCATTATTTCAAGAAAAAGAAACAATTGTTGTTGCAGTAGGGCCTGAGGGAAAAGAACCCTTTGCTCATTACTGGGAAGAGAATCACATGCCCTTTATTGGCATTCCAGATCCTGAGCATAGAGTAGCAGATTTATATGGGCAAAAAGTTAGTATGATTAAACTTGGTCGTATGCCAGCACAAATGATCATTGATAAACAAGGCATTTTGCGCTATTTGCATTACGGAAACTCAATGAAAGATATCCCGAGTAATGAAGAAGTAATAAGTCTGCTTGATAAAATACAAGCTAAAAACTAATCACAGTGCCTGATATTTTTTACAGCTAACAAATTTAAGCAGCGGGTTTTTGAGATCAGGATTGACTATTCTTCCAACAATTCATACTTAATAAAAGTGTCATTGTATTTTGCATAAATCACATCAGGTTCTTCTTCACTCCCATATACTTCGGTTCCTACAGGAAGATAGTTAGCAATATAGTATTTTTCTCCTTTAACCATGGGTTCTGTTTGTGAAACCTCCTGCTCAATTACTCCAACGAGTTCCCATCCATCTAATAATTTTTGTCTCGTCTGGCCTGTTTCTCCAAATAAATCATCGCCCAGGGAAATCATGGGCTTGTATGCCCATAAAACCTCTTCCTGGCTAGTGCACCCCGTAAAGACTACCAGTAATAAAACAATCAAGACTAAAATTAGTTGAATTGCAACCCATGACCTCATTAATCCAGATACCTCCTTCCAAAGAATCTTAAAAAACCGGAATTAATCCTTCCAATAATTAAGACCATTAGCTCACGATATAGTTCCCTTAGTATAATGGGAAGGGTTGAGGTTCACGACTACCCTGTGATCATTCCAGCAACACTTAATCCTATCCTCATTCTCCCTTTCTATTGAAGAAACGATTAAATTTTGCACAAAGTAATAATTGTTATGACTTTAATATTATGATACAATTATCAACAACAGCTGTTTAAGTATCAGCTCAAGTGCAGTCCATTTGCACTTAAATCGACATGCCTGACTGATACACTATCCTGATATACTCAATAACTACCACTTTAAGCACTTGCTGTCCTCTTCAAACCTAAGTTAAAGCTAACCCTAATCGAGCTGCCTGAACAATCGGAGCCAGTAGCCAGCAGGTAATAAAAAAACAGGACGGATGCTTTTCAAAAAAATATTCACCGCCGCAACCAGGACACTGTGAAGGCCCGTCGGTGTAATAGGCCGGACACATACCGCAATCCAGACTGCAGCAGCCAAGGGACGGGTATTGTTTCGGTGTCACAGATAACCATCCTTCTTACTACAATTGATCCAATAATCCGTTTTTAGCAGTTCTACGGGAAAAAGATTTATAATAATAAAACCTCGTCTGCTGTGTTTTAATCATTTTCAGATTCCAGCTGTCCAATCTTGCGCCAGTGGTAGATATAAACCGGGGCCGCCACACCGATAAAAGCAAGGCCGCTTACCAGATCCCTGATTAAGCGGCGCTGCTGGTTTTCTTCCAGCAAGGTTTCATAGCGTTTCTTTTCCTCGGCGACAAATTCGGCACCAAACCGTTCTTCCCACTGCTCAAGGTCCCTGTCCAGCTGGCCGGGGCCGTAAGGGCTATAATAGTCGTAACCGGGTGTTACGTAGGCTATCGCAGTCTGGGTCAGGTTGACCAACCCGAAAATGACCAGGATCAGGGCAACAAAACAGACCAGGTAGAAATAAACATGCTCCAGATCCCATCTAATTCTCATCACTATCACCTCGTTTTTCTGCTGCAATCCCGATCCGTCTCCAGTGGTAAATATAAAATGGGGCTGCTATAATCATGAAAGCCATGGAGTTCAGCAGCCGGCGGATGCTGTACCCCCGGTAATAGGCACCCATTTCTTCCTGCTCCGCCCTTCGCGTTTCCAGTTCTTCAAGTGGAGGCGGATCAAAAACCGGTTGCTCAAAATCCGCCCTGTAATCAGGGTAATAAGAATAAAATATAGGGATATTTGGCTTGTCCGGAAGGAAAATCAGCATAGCGTTGTTCACACTTGATATCGCTCCCCCAACAAACATGAACAGGGTCACCAGGCAAACCAGGTAATAATAAAGATTCTTAATGCTCCAACCTTTAGCCATTTTTGTCCACATCCCCGCTGTAGTTATTAAAACTATTCTTTACATAGCAATATATACCTCTCATCCGGTAATATCAATATACTATCTGATTTAAAAATATTTTAGATTGTATCTCGCTCCAGACTGGGAGGGGAAAAGCAGTGAAAGCTGGAAATTTTCGCAGGTAGCCACGTCTTCCTGGAATGCTCTGATCATCACAGTGTATTATTGTTTTAACGAATCTCAATCCACTGTCAGGGCATGAACAAAAAGGCCGGCGGCCCTAAAAATAGTTTGTCTAGTGTATCGTAATTATCTAATGGTAAAGCTATTAAACTCACCGGTTGGCTCTTCCCATTTTTCCCGAACCTCATCAACCACAGCTGAAGAAGGGCCTTTTTGACACCATTTCTTGTATTGAAGTAATTTTTCTTCTTCACCTTCTGCAACAGTTTCCACTGTTCCATCAGGCATGTTTTTAACAAAGCCGGCCAGACCCAGTTCATGAGCCTTACGCCGGGTTGAAGTTCTAAAATTAACTCCCTGGACCAGGCCATAAATTCTAAGGTAGAGTCTTTTCATATCAGCTTGCTCCTCTTACCGTCCATGTAGTAATCTATGCTACTTTTTACTCTAACATTCAACTGTTTTTGAGTCAACAAAGCACAAAACCTGCTTATAGTTTATACTTAGTTTACACTGCCCCGAAGTTCGACAGTGCGCAGCAACAAAATAGGCCAAATCGTCATAATAAATGGGCTTTAGCGGCCCATCATAAAAAGTAGTCGTGTAACTATGCAGGTTCTACCTGATTTTCTAGTATCGATCATGTTGGCAAAGCAGGATCAAGAAAAGCGGCGATATTTTCTGCGGCAGTCTTTCCATCAGCCATGGCGCGAACAACCAGTGACTGTCCAATGGCCATATCACCTGCTGAGAATATACCGGGTATTTCAGTCATATGATTACCATCTGTTACAATATTGCCCTGGTTATCCCGTTTCAAACCAAGCTTGTCTGCCAGGGGATCTGGTCCGGGGCCTAAAAACCCCATAGCCAGGATAGCCATATCGGCTTCAATTGTAAACAAACTGCCTTTCTCTTCCTCGGGAAAGTACCTGTCCCCTTTTTTGATCCACCCCACTTTACAGCAAT
>SKXC01000129.1 GCA_007128625.1 Syntrophomonadaceae bacterium
ATCGCTCCTCCGCCTTGATCCCTGTCAGCCTGATTTTTTTCAAATACATTTCTGATTAAAACAAGTGTTGAATTATAAACAGCAGCCCCGCCACCCAGGTTTTCAGAAATGTTATCAACAATATTGTTATCCTCAATAGTCGGGGAAGAATCTTTTATATATAATCCTCCTCCGTCATTAAAAGCAAAATTGTTAGAAATCTCATTGCCGGTAACCAGCAATGAGGCATACAATGAATTGAACAGATATAAACCTCCTCCATTAGTCGCTTTATTTCCAGATATTGTATTTTGGTCTATGATGGGTTCAGAATCTTCAATATAAATACCACCACCATGACCGGCAGTGTTATCAGTTATTGCATTACCCTCTATAGAAGGCCTGGAATCAATTGCTACTAACAAACCTCCCCCCAAATGTTCGGCTGTATTATCAAAAATTGAGTTGTTAATCATTACCGGTGAAGAGTTTGAATATATCACCACTCCACTGCCATGAACTGCCCTGTTCCTTTGAATCATGTTGTTCTCAACAAAAGGTGATGATTCTTCCATATATATACCGCCACCAAGATATCCGGAATTACCAATGATCTTATTATCAATAATTGTTGGAGAAGAATCAAAAATAGCTATACCTGCTCCTACTTCTGCTTCATTATTTTCAATAATATTTTTTTCAATCACGGGAGAACTACCCCCCGAAATTAGGAGGCCGCCTCCACGGGTCAGGGTAAACCCCCTTAGAACCGCTTCTTCACTTTCTCCGCTTCTGAAAGAAACAACAGCACCACTCCCACCACCATCAATGATTGTCCTGTCAACCACTGCCGGATTGTCGGGATCGGTGCTGGTAAGGATAATATTTTTGCCCCTAAAATCAATATTCTCCTGGTAAACACCTTCATCAATCACTATTACATCACCATCTTCAGCAGCATCTATAGCTTCCTGGATGGTTGAATATTGATCCGGTACGGTTATATCGCTGTTGCCAAGGGCAAATATGGCTGATATGGCAACAACAACAATAACCACTGCGGCTGCACCAACAATTAAAAACTTTAACTTGTTGTCAGCAGGTTTGTCTCTTTCTTTATTTAAAGGCTCAGCTTTCTCAGTCTTTTCCCCAAGAGAAATCTTTTTGCCCTTTTCATCTTTTTTTTCCGGTTCCTCACCACAATAAGGACAAATGTCGTAATCATTTAGATCGAAGCTTTTGTTACAATTCTTGCAATTGACCATGAAAAAATCCCTCTCCATAAAGATAATCCGGTCTAAATAATCATCCAGTAATTATCCGATGTAATTCAATAACTTCAATTTGTTGGCAGCCCATTTCACTTTGAGTTCGTATCAAATAAAACTGTTTATAAAATTATAAAAGGCACTGCCATATTTTGTTAAGCTGCTAAAAAGGCCTTTTAGGCAAACACATAAAAGTTCTACAAGAGCAGCTATATTCCTGCCTTAAAAACATATACCAAGGTAAGAATCAATCAAACTCTCCAAACTAGATAAATACTTAATAATGCCCCAGCAAAAACCACTCATTCGCTCTCTCAATTACCGAACCATATAGTAACACGTTCTGTTTCTAATAAACAAGACTAAAAAATGGATGATCATTAACCATTTTGTTTTTCAACATGAAAATTTGACTAAAGAATATGGCCACCTGTCTGCAGTTCCAGGCAGATGACCATTAGTAATCTTATTTCTTTTGTTATGGGACGATCACTGAAGTCAGCTCAGGACGATGCAAATCTATACGATAAGTAAAAATGATCCTGGAATTGTCCTTAATATTATCGATATTCAATCCCCGGCCAAGGGCAAAAACCTGGCTGTACTCGATCTTTACAGATTGGCTGTCTATTTGCCCAATCAGCTTGCCATGCATAAACTCACCTTCAAGAGGTTGGTCAACTGCTTCTATCGAATTTAAAACTGCCCTTTGTCCAGTTTCGGTGAAAGTGAAAGCCACCAGTGAACCATCTTCAATATCATCCACTTTTACGTTTTCGTCCAGAACAAATGCCCTTTGCCTTTCTATTTCTACCGAGTGAGCATCACTTTTCCCAATCAGGATACCTTCACCTTTCAATTCGCCTCTTACAGCACCAGCCGGTTCTTCAATAACTTCTATTGAAAGTAAAAGCGGCCTATACAGGCCTTCTTCATAGGTAAAAGCAACCAGTGAGCCTTCCAGGAGATCGTCTACAACTACTTCCCGATCGAGAGAAAAAGCTTTCGGCTGACCGTCGAATTCAATTTCCACTGAACGGCTGTCGAGCAAACCTATATAAATCCCTTCTCCTTTCAAATGTGAATTAATTATTTCTATTGATATCAAAACCGGCCGATCTTGATCATCGCGATAAGAAAAAGCAATCTTTGAACCATCACTGATTTCATTTATAGCGATTTCTTTATCAAAGCCAAAAACTTTTAAATGACCATCAATTTCAATCTCTACCGACTGACTGTCGATCTGACCGACGAGTATCCCCCTGTCATTCAGAATGACCTGTTCATTATTTCCAACCTGTTCTTCATTTATTTCACTTTTCACTTCTTCTATTTCTTTATCTGCAGGCCGACATCCGGCCCCCCAAAATAGAACTAAAACCGCAAGGATCATTGGTACTGCTAAAACGACCTTTTTATTAAACATTACCAGAACTCCTTTCGGTTTATCTTATTAGGTAGACCACTAATCTACAAGAATGGTTCTACAACATTTTATCACGTATAATTCTATTTGGTCACTAGCCATATTATTTATCATAAGAAAAGAGCTGCCTTTCCGGCTTTTTTATCATATTAAATTTATGGTTGTGTTAAAAGGATCGCAATACCTGCAAAGCGAAATAAAATAAGGGAAAAGGTTTTGGAGGGATAATCATGGATGGAAAAATCAGGGTAGGAGTTAGTTCATGCCTCCTTGGCAACCGGGTTCGCTATGATGGTGGCCATCAAAGAGATCGCTACATAACCGATGTTCTCGCCGATTATTTTAATTTTATCCCTGTTTGTCCCGAAGTCGAATGTGGACTGCCGGTTCCCAGGGAAACGATGAGACTGGTCGGTGATGCTGAACATCCCCGGCTCATCACCTCTAAAAAAGGCATTGATCATACTGAAAAAATGATCAGGTATTGTACTCACAAAGTTCAGCAATTGGAAAATGAAAATTTGAGTGCTTTTATTTTTAAAAAAAATTCACCAAGCTCCGGCCTTCACCGGGTAAAGGTGTATGGAAGCTCCGGACAGCCCCAAAAAAAAGGACGCGGCCTATTTGCCGCGGCCGTGGTCAACCGTTATCCTTTCCTTCCGGTGGAAGAAGAAGGCCGCCTGCACGACGCTCCCCTGCGGGAAAACTTTATTGAAAAGGTTTTTTGTTACCACCGCTGGAAAATGTTTTTACAAAATAATGGGGGTTATAAAGAGCTGTTAATATTCCATACCGATCATAAATTACAGTTAATGGCGCACAGTCCGAAGCATTTGTCGAAAATGGGCAGGCTGGTTGCCGAAAGCAAACATGTATCCAGGGAAGATTTGCTGGGAAAATACCAGGAATGCTTGCTGGAAGCCCTTTCTTTAAAGGCCACCGTCAAAAAGAATGTCAATGTTCTTTACCATATTATGGGCCACTTTAAAAAACTGATCAGCAGTGATGAAAAGTCGGAGCTGCTTGAAATAATTAACAGCTATGCTCAATCTTATGTACCCCTGGTCGTTCCATTAACCCTGATTAACCATTATGTTCGTAAATACAGGATTTTTTATCTGCTGGAACAATCCTACTTAAAACCACACCCGGACGAGCTCATGCTTCGCAACCATGTATGAGTTTTACATGTAACGGTTACTGAACACGGCCGGAGGAGCCAGGCAGTTGGAAATATGTTTGTTTTATGTTATTATTCTGTATAGTTAAAGTCAATATTACTTAAAGGTTATGGAGATCATGGTTAAGACTGTAAACAATATTGAGTCTGGCTGTTTATTATCAGTACATGACTTCAAAAAAATGATTTTAGGGGCCAGTTACTTTTTTGAGCGAGAAAAAGAGAGGATCAATGCTCTCAATGTCTTCCCCGTTCCTGATGGAGACACCGGAACCAACATGAGTATGACTTTAAATGCCGCGGTTGAAAGTGCCATAAACTATAAAGGCAAATCAATCGGAGAGCTGTCAAATGTTGTCGCCTCACAGGCCCTGATGGGGGCCAGGGGTAATTCAGGGGTAATTTTATCTCAGATTTTAAAGGGTATCGCTCACGGCCTGAAAAGAAAAGACTCGATTTCAACCGCTGAACTGAGTAAAGCATTTCAATATGGTGTGGTTTATGCCTACAAAGCAGTCTCAACCCCGGTAGAAGGTACCATTTTAACAGTAGCCCGGGAAGTGGCACGAGGGATCAGGAATGCCGTCCGAAAAGGTGAAAACCTTCACAAAAGCATGGAGGAAGCCATTAAAAGCGGTAATGCTGCCCTGGAAAAAACTACCGACATGCTTCCGGCCCTCAAGGAAGCTGGAGTAGTTGACGCCGGAGGTTTAGGCCTTTTAGTTTTTCTGGAAGGCTGTTTGTATGCCATGAAACAATCTTTAAACGATTTAATGCACCATAGCAATAAAGAGCCTTCTGAAGCAATCGCAGTTGTTCAAAGCAACCTATCAAAACATAGTGCCGGTCCCCTGGCAACCGATAAACTTAATCTACTGCATCCTTACTGTACTGAAATGTTAGTTAAAAATGAAACAGGAAATTTTAACAGTTTAAAAGATAAACTGTTATCGCACGGAGATTCCCTGGTGGTAGCTATCGATCATGGAATAGCTAAGATTCACATCCACACAGCATCACCAGATCTTGTTTTACAGACAGCTCTTCAGTACGGCACCCTGCATGATATAAAAATAGAAAATATGGTTGATCAGCATGAGCAGACTGCTTCTTCAACCATGACCGCGGAAAAACCAAGTTTTTTCCCCAACATCAAAAAGCAGGATAAAGGCAAAACCGGGGTGATTTCGGTCTCTTTCGGGGAAGGGTTTAGAGAAATTTTCCTGAGCTTAGGTACAGACAAAATAATCTTTGGCGGGCAAACAATGAACCCTACAGTCGAAGATCTGCTTAGTGCTGTCCAAAACATACCACAGCAGTCTGTTATAATCCTACCGAATAATAAAAACATTGTCATGGTTGCCGAACAGGTTAAAGCCCTTGCTGATAAACAAGTTGAAGTTGTAGAAACCAGGACTTTACCGGAAGGACTGGCTGCACTGCTTGCATACAATAAAGACCAGCCAATTGCAGATAACACTACAGCCATGAAAAAAGCAATAAATCGTGTAAAAACAGGCTCAGTCACCCACGCAACCAGGGATACTGTAATCAAGGGAATGCCGGTCAAAACCGGACATTACCTTGGCCTTTTCGGGGAAGAAATTGTATCTTCAAACCAGGAACTTGATCAGGCTGCTCTTGAACTGGCCCGGGAAGTAATTGAAAAAGACAACGATATCATAACTATATTCTACGGGCAGGATATACCCCGGGATAAAGCTTCACTGCTGGCTGCTGCTCTAGAAGAAAGTCATCCTGACCTTGAAGTTGAACTGCAATATGGGGGCCAGCCAATCTATTATTATATCTTTTCAGTAGAATA
>SKXC01000014.1 GCA_007128625.1 Syntrophomonadaceae bacterium
GATCAGGCCAAAGTGCTTGCCGGGGGCACAGACTTACTGCTGATGATGAAACAAAAATTTATTAACTGCCGGTGCTTAATTGCTCTAAACGGGGTAAAGGAATTCCAGGGTATAGAATATGAAGCAGGAAAAGGGGTTAATATTGGTGCAGCCACAAAAATATCGGAACTGGAGAGTTCCACTATTATCAAAGAAAAGTATCATGCCCTGTACCAGGCAGCCGGAGAACTGGGTTCAGCCCAGGTGCGAGCAATGGCCACTGTCGGAGGCAACAACTGCAATGCTTCTCCGGCAGCAGAAACAACCTCACCCCTGGTGGTTTTAAAAGCCAGGGCTGTTCTCAACAGTACTGCCGGAGAACGGGAGATGCCCCTGGAAGATTTTATTCTGGGAAATCGCAAAACAGCCCTTAAAAAAGGAGAATTGCTGGTCAGGTTTCTTATCCCTGATCCTGCTCCCGGGGTCGTCAGCCGCTATGCCAACATCGGCCTGCGTGATGCCATGGAAATCGATGCTGTTAATATGGCCGTAAGCGTGGAAATAGAACCTGGCAGCCGGACAGTAAAATACCTGAGGCTTGTGATGGGATCTGTCTCCCCAAGGCCTTTAATATCAATTGAAGTTCCGGCACTCCTGGAAGGCCGGGAGTACAACAATGATTTAATAGAAAAAGCAGCGTTTGCAGCGGCAGGGGAGGCCAAACCAATTTCTGATATTCGGGCATCGGCTGAATACCGCCGGGAAGTAGTCTCTGTTTTAGCCCGCAGGTTGCTGCATGAGGCTTTCAGTGCTGCAGAGGAGGTAAAAAAATGAAACAGCAATTAATCCAGCTTGATATAAATAACCAAATTTACGAGGTCCCGATTAATAACCGGGATCTGCTTGTCGATGTGATCAGAAAAAAAGTGGGGCTCACAGGAACAAAAAAAGGTTGTGGCGAAGGCGACTGCGGAGCCTGCACTGTGCTTGTAGACGGTGCGCCGATCCTGTCCTGCCTGACTCTTGCTGTTTCCTGTCAGGGGAAAAAAATAACCACCATTGAAGGGCTTGCTGATGATCAGGGGAACCTACACCCCATTCAGCAATCCTTTTTGGACCACGGAGCGGTACAGTGCGGCTTTTGTACACCGGGGATGATTCTTACAACAAAAGCCATGCTGGACAAGAACCCCCAACCGGATGACAGAAGCATTAAACGGGGCATTGCCGGCAACATCTGCCGCTGCACCGGCTATAAGAAAATTGTAGAAGCAATTGGTGCGTCTGCTAAAAAAATCACTGCGGGGGGGATAAAATAATGGACAGCAAAAATTTTAGCCAGGTTGGCAGAAGCGTAACCCGCATAGACGGTCCGGACAAGGTAAAAGGTAATGCGATTTACACCGATGATATGGTCATGCCCCGTATGGCTCACGGTAAGATAAAACGCAGTCCCTATGCTCATGCTTTAATTAATAATATTGATTACAGTAAAGCTCTGGCTCTGCCGGGAGTACTGGCAGTAATTACGGGTAAAGATGCCCCCAACAAATGGGGTATTGTTCCCCAGACGGCCAATGAAGTTGCTCTTGCCGTGGACAAAGTCCGTTTTCATGGTGAAGGTGTGGCTGCTGTTGCCGCCCTCGACGAAGAAACAGCTGAAGCAGCTTTAGAACTAATTGAAGTAGAATATGAACCCCTGCCTGTTCTGCTTGATCCCTTTGAGTCAATGAAGAGGGCAGATGAAGTGCTAATCCACGAAAATGAGCCAAATAATATATTGCACCAGGGTGAGCAGTTATTTGGCGACCCGGACCAGGCATTTGCCAGGTGTAAATACATACTGGAAAAAGACTTTTACACCTCGTATGTAAATCATGCCTTTTTGGAACCTCAGAGTTCCCTGGCCAGTTATGACCCGCAAAGCGAACAGCTTCAGTTGTGGTCAAGCAACCAGGTGCCCCACTATCTGCACCGCCAGCTTTCCATAGTCATGGAGATGCCTATGAACAAGATCCGCGTCACTCTTCCTGCCGTGGGCGGCGGTTTCGGAGGCAAAGGAGAGGCCTGCTCCTCAGATTTTTGTGCCGCCCTCCTTTCCCGCAAAACAGGTCGACCGGTCAGGGTTACTTACGACCGCTACGAGGTATTTGTAACCAACAAAGGTCGGCATCCCTGTTACATGAAAATGAAAATAGGCCTGGATGAGGACGGTTTAATTCAGGCCGTAGATTTTGACAATACTATGGACGGTGGTGCTTATGCGGGATGGGGGATGGTAGTTATGTTTTACACCACTTCCATGATTCACCTGCCCTACAGGGTGCCCAATGCCCGGGCTAACGTGCGTCGTGTTTATACCAACAAACCCACCTGCGGAGCCATGCGCGGCCTGGGCGGTGTTCAACCCCGCTATGCTATGGAATGTATGCTGGATGAGCTGGCCGAGATGATGGGTATCAGCGCTTATGAACTAAAGATGAAAAACGCGGTGGAGTCCGGCTATCGCAGTGTAAGCAACCTCTATGTTCCTCATACCGAGTATAAAAAATGCCTGCAAACTGTCGTGGAAAATTCAGGTTACCTGGAAAAACACGGCAAGCAGCCTTTTGGTAAAGGTATTGGCCTGGCCGGCGGTTATTACATTTCCGGCACTGCCTATACCCTGTATCTCTCATACAAACCCCACACAACTGTGCTTATTCGCGTAGATACCGAGGGTGGAGTAACCGTTCACTGTGCCGCCGCCGATATTGGCCAGGGCTGCAACACGGTAATAGCCCAGATGGCAGCCGAAGTCCTGGGAGTCCACTACGAAGATGTCCATGTAGTTTCAGGCGATACAGAACTGGGCACATTTGACCTGGGCAGTTTTGCCAGCCGGGTAACCTATGCTTCCGGGGCAGCCATTAAAGAGGCTGCCGGGCAAATCAACGAGAAACTATTTGAAGTGGCTGCAGGCATGTTAAACTGCCGTGCCGATCAGCTTAAGGTAAAAGACCGATATTTCACCTCTGTTTTTGAACCCAGAAAGACCATTGAATGGGAAAAAGTTGTTGATGTCTATACCAATACAGTGGGAACATTGACAGGGATTGGCCATTTTTCTC
This sequence comes from Syntrophomonadaceae bacterium, assembly GCA_007128625.1. GTDB lineage: Bacteria > Bacillota > Dethiobacteria > DTU022 > DTU022 > B1SED10-74M. The sequence goes on from SKXC01000014.1 coordinate 3,090, forward strand.
CACCACGTCTTAAAGGCATTGATCTAACCCGCGGCGAGCGAGTCCAGGGCGCTAATATCGGCCATTCGCCCACCTTCGGGTTTAGCGCCCAGGCTATCGAAGTAGATGTTGATGTGAAAACAGGCAAGATCAGGGTTGTCAAGGTAACAGAAGCGGGAGATTGCGGCCAGGCTGTTAATCCCATGAGTGTCGAAGGACAGGTTGAAGGCTCGATCATGTTTACACTGGGGCAGGCCTTATATGAAGAGATGCTGCTGGACGATGACGGCAGGATGATGAACGCCTGCCTTCATCATTACAAGGTGCCAACGGTGATGGAACTACCTGAAATGAATACTACCATCGTAGATAGTTATGATCCCACCGCACCTTTTGGCGTCAAGGAATCAGGTGAAGGACCCGTACAACCAACAATTCCGGCCATTGTCAACGCTGTTTATGATGCAATCGGAATAAGGTTTACTGAACTGCCCCTCAGCCCTGAAAAAGTGCTTAAAGCTTTAAAGGAAAAGCAGGAAATAAAAGGTAAGCTATAACTGCCAGGTTTTAAAAAATGACCAGTATTAATAAACCGGGACTTGTTTATCCCGGTTTTTTTTATGTTGATATAAATATAAGCTAAATCCAGTTTTTAGCCCCGGGTCAATTAAAAACACTTAAAGCATTTAATAATGCAAAACAGGATGATAAAAAATTTAGTTATGTTAAAATAAGATTATAAATTAAACTGAGCGACATCCATAATTTAAAGATGGAAACAAGCGGGTAAGGATGATTTTTAAACACCATGAACAAAACAGACTACAGCCCAGAAGTGTTCCAGTCCGTTTTTGACTCAATGAAAACAAGTATATGTCTTTTAGACGATAAGGGAACTATTATATGGGTTAACCGGGCCTGGCTTGCCTTTGCAAAAGAAAATAACGCCAAAGATGAAAAAATTGGCGAAAACTGTAACTACATAGAAGTATGCGATCAGGCCGAAGGTCAAGATGCAGGTTCAGCCAAATTATTTGCTGCCGGGATTCGCTCGGTTATAAAAGGGGAAAAAGATTTTTTTGAACTGGAGTATCCATGCCATTCTCCTTATAAAAAACGCTGGTATCAAGGACGGGCAACCTCTTTTACCATGACCACTCAAACTCCATCCAGAAATATTATCATAACCCATGAAGATATCACTGCAAAAAAACTGGCTGAAATCGCTCTTAGAGAGAGATTAAAAGAACTGATGTGCCTGCAAGAAATAAGCAGAATAACCATAAAAAGTGACCTTTCGCTGGAAAATATATTGACACATGTGGCAGAAATTATTCCTTCTTATTGGCAGTATATGGAAATAGCCTGTGCCAGGATCACCATTTTCGATGATAATACCAAAATTGTTTTTACAGGCCAAAGATTCAATGAAACAAAATGGTTCTTAAAAAGCAATATTGTCTCTTCTGGAAATAATATTGGGCAGATAGAAGTTTTTTATCAAGAAGAAAAACCGGAAATTGATGAAGGCCCTTTTTTAAAAGAGGAAAGAAACCTGATAGATGCTATTGCTAATTTGCTGTCAAATGTTATCAGACAAAAACAATACGAAGAGGAACTCAGATATTTGAGCTCACATGATCAACTGACAGGGCTTTACAACCGATTCTACCTGGAAGAAGAAATGGAGAGGTTAGATAAAGAAAAAAAGTTACCCACCAGTATTGTAATGGGTGACCTAAATGGCCTTAAGCTGGTTAACGATACTTACGGCCACACTGTAGGAGACAAAATGCTAAAAATTGCCGCTGAAGTTATAAGAGATTCTTGCCGTAAAACCGATATTGTCTCACGCTGGGGTGGGGATGAATTTGTTATTATAATGCCGCAAACATCAGATGTAGAAACGAAAGACATAAATAAAAGAATAATGGAGAACTGCCAGCGGGTTCATATTAAAGATATACCAATTTCCCTCGCTTTGGGTACTGCAACCAAAGCTCACACAGATCAAAACTTGTTCGAGGTCTTAAAGGAAGCAGAAGATGATATGTACAGGCAAAAACTGGCAGAAGACCGCAGCACAAAAAGTGCTGTTCTGAATACTTTGCTTAAAACTCTTGGAACAAAAAGCTATGAAACAGAAACGCATATAGAACGCATGCTTGAAATTGCCGAAAAAATAGGAGAAGAATTAGAACTCCCGGAATCTGAACTTAACCGGTTAAACCTGTTAATTACACTTCATGATATAGGAAAAATCAATATCCCTGAAGAAATATTAACCAAGGAAGACTCTTTTACAGATCAAGAATGGGTAGTTATGAAAAAACACACTGAGATAGGATACAGAATTGCCCTTGCTTCAGAAGAATTTGCCCATGTTGCTGAAGATGTTTTAGCACATCATGAACGCTGGGATGGGCACGGATATCCCAGGGGTTTAAAAGGGGAAGAAATACCCTTTTTAGCGAGAATCGCGGCCATTGTTGATGCCTATGAAGTGATGACCAATGGAAGACAATATCAAAACATTATTGATCCAAATGAAATAATTGCTGAATTTGAAAAATGTGCCGGCACTCATTTTGACCC
>SKXC01000111.1 GCA_007128625.1 Syntrophomonadaceae bacterium
AAGGGTTTGCAGGCTGTAAATCTTGCCTGAAACCCTTTTTTTACTGGTGCGCCCGGCAGGATTTGAACCTGCGGCCTCCTGATTCGTAGTCAGTTACTCTATCCGGACTGAGCTACGGGCGCATATGGCGGAGAGAGAGGGATTCGAACCCTCGAAGCGGGGCTTTACCCGCTTAATCGCTTAGCAGGCGACCGCCTTCGACCTCTCGGCCATCTCTCCTCATTTTCTGCTGGCGGAGGGGGTGGGATTCGAACCCACGGCCCTATTCGGGTCACTGGTTTTCAAGACCAGCTCCTTAAACCTCTCGGACACCCCTCCCAAACCGGGTAATTTGCATAATAAAGTATAGCAAAGCATATCACCTGTGTCAATTGATGTTTACTTGATGGTGTGTTTACGTGATGGTAATGGCGTAACTCTGGCCAATAAAATTATGATATTTCATAACACATGTAGTATAATTATAGGTGAGGTCACACCCAAAAACTAATGATGGGAGAAGTTGATCATGAAAATTCTGGTATGCACTGACGGGTCGGAACAAAGTCAAAAAGCCTTAGAAAAAGCAGCTTTAATAGCCGGAGGATGTAATGTTAACGATGTGGCAATAATTCATGTTAATGAAGAAGATCTTCCTTATATGGAGGCATATTCTAGAAATGTTATAGAAAGATATATGCAAATTAAAGAAGAAAATAAAAAAGAAATTGAGCGGATCTTAAAAGAAGCTTTAAAATTTTTTGAAGAGAAAGGTATAAAGGCACGGACAATTTTTAAAGAAGGACATCCGGCGGAAACTATAGTAGAGGTTGGTTGTGGAGAAAATTTCGACTTTATTGTTATTGGCAGTAGAGGGCTGGGCGGATTGAAAAAAGCTTTACTGGGTAGCGTCAGTAATGCAGTAGTGCAGCAAGCAGAAAAATGTTCAGTAATTGTAGTTAGATAGAATTTGAAACAAATCCGTTTGATTGAATTAAAACTGATTGTAACAGGAAATACTTCTCAGTGTTACATCTTCTGGGATATACTAACAAAAGATCATGGCACAGGCAGCTTGTCTTAGAAAAACCATGATGGTTGCAAATCAAGTTTTATCAAATTTATAGATCAGTCTTTTGTAATCCTCTCTCTACCTTTAAAATAGGGCCGGAGCACTTCCGGTATAATTACGCTGCCGTCTTCCTGCTGGTTATTCTCCAGGATGGCTGCAACAGTCCTGCCCACAGCTACTCCCGAGCCGTTAAGGGTGTGAACAAACTGCGCTTTTTTCCCTTCCTCGGGGCGGTAGCGGATACCTGCCCGCCTGGCTTGAAAATCGGTAAAATTACTGCAGGAAGATATTTCCCGGTAAGTATTATAAGCCGGAAGCCATACTTCAAGGTCATATTTTTTTGCCGGGGCAAAACCAAGGTCACCGCTGCACATCAGCATAACCCGGTAAGGTAATTCCAGAAGCTGCAAGACCTTTTCAGCATCACGGGTCAGTGTTTCTAATTCTTCCATGGACTCTTCCGGTCGGACAAACTTGACTAACTCTACTTTATTAAACTGGTGCTGGCGAATCAGGCCGCGAGTATCACGCCCATGAGCGCCTGCTTCAGCCCGGAAACAGGCGCTGTAGGCAGCATACCTGAGTGGAAGTTCTTCAGCTTCCAAGATTTCATCCCGGTGCAAATTAGTGACAGGAACTTCTGCAGTTGGAATCAAGTAGAAATCCGTCCCTTCCACCCGAAAAGCATCCTCGGCAAACTTGGGCAGCTGTCCGGTTCCTGTCATGCTGGCCGAATTAACCAGAAAAGGGGGGAAAACTTCACGGTAACCATGTTCACTGGTATGAAGGTCGAGCATAAAATTAAAAAGTGCCCGCTCCAACCTCGCACCTGCTCCGTAATAAAGCGTAAAACGACTGCCAGTTATTTTTCCGGCCCGGGGAAAATCGATGATATCCAGATTTGTCCCAATATCCCAGTGCGCAAGGGGCTCAAAATCAAATTCTGGATGCTTTCCCCAGCATCGAACTTCGACATTATCAGTTTCGTCATGACCATGTGGCACTACCGAATCGGGAAGGTTGGGCAAATTGAGCAAAAGCTGTTCCATTTCATGATCAATCAGGCGCAGTTGTTCATCCAGTTTTTTTATTTTTGCCGAAACTTCGCGCATTTCTTCCTTTTTCAGCCTGGAAGTCTCATTATCGGCACCGGCCTGCCCGATTTCCCTGGAAACCAGGTTGCGGGTTTGTTTTAATTCTTCGACTTCTTTGAGCAGGATCCGCCGTTGTGAATCTTTAGCTAGAAGGCCATCAAGATCGGCCACTTCTCCCTTTAAATTCATGGCCAGGCGGACAATCTCCGGATTTTCCCGGACAAATTTTAAATCCAGCATTTTATTACCTCCCGATTTCCTGTTACATCTCTTCCGGAGCAGCAATTCCGAGCAGGCCGAGTCCGTTGGCAATAACCTGCCTGGTTGCATTTATTAATAATAAACGACCGTGTTGTAGCTCCGGTTCACTGTTTAAAACAGGGCAATTATGATAAAAGCGGTTAAACTCCCGGGCCACATCAATTAGATAACGGGCCAGAACCGATGGCCGGTAACTTTCTGCTGAGGAAAAAATTTTTTCAGGCAATAAAGCCAGGGTTTTTACCAGGGTTATCTCTTCTTCCTTAAGCAGAAGAGAAATAGCCCTGTCGTCCCAAATGAGGTATTGTGAACCGGCTTTCCTTATAATGCTGCAAATCCGGGCATGCGCATATTGAATATAGGCTGCTGTTTCACCAGAAAAATCAAGTGCTTTTTCCCAATCAAATTCGATATTCTTAACCCGATCATTGCTTAAATCCCCGAAACGAACCGCCCCCAGGCCGACTGCTATAGCAGCACCTTCCTTGTCTTTTAAATCAGGGTTTTTTACTTCTATAATCTCCCGGGCCATTTCTACTGCCCGCTGTAAAACTTCCTCTAAAAGAATAATTTTACCGGCCCGAGTGGACATACGCCCTTCTTTAAATCGGATCATGCCAAAAGGTACATGAACACAATTGGAAGCCCATTTGAATCCCAGCAGTTCCAGAACTTTAAAAAGCTGCTGAAAATGCAAGGTCTGCTCTGCACCGACTACGTAAAGTGAACGGGAAAATTCAAAGGTTTCATAGCGGTAGATCGCCGCAGCCAGGTCCCGGGTGATATAAAGGGTGGCCCCGTCTTTTTTACGAAGCATAACTGGAGGAAGGTCATACGCTTCAAGATCAATTATTAAGGCTCCTTCACTTTCCCTGGCAATACCTTTTTTCTGAGCGAGGTTAATCACCCGATCAAGCATCTGATTGTAATGGCTTTCTCCGTGGTAATATTCAAATTCTATACCAAGAAATCCATATATAGAAGCATAGGTTTCAAGGCTTAGCTGACGAAAACGTTCCCAGTAAGCAACAGCTTCTGCATCACCATTTTCTAACGATCTAAACCATGAACGAGCTTCGTCATCTAAAGAGGGATCTTCTTCAGCCTGCTGGTGAAACTGCACATAAAGCCGGTAGAGATAATCAACAGGATCTTCTTCAAGACGCTCTTCTTCACCCCAGTGCTTGTAAGCAACAATTAGTTTGCCAAATTGCGTACCCCAATCGCCAAGATGGTTAATGCCAATACTGTTATAGCCGAGAGCTTTATAGAGCAGATAGAGAGAATGTCCTATAACTGTTGAACGGATATGACCTACTCCAAATGGCTTGGCAATATTTGGGGAAGAATAATCTATGGTCACGTTTTGACCATTTCCTAAATTGGTATTGCCATAGGTCTGACCTTGCTCTATTATATTCTGAAGTATTTCCAAATTATAAGAGGCCGGCGCAATGTGGAAGTTAAGGTATGGGCCCCGGGGAACAGCCTTTTGCCAGTATACACCTTCTCGCCCGGCCAGTTTATCACCCAGATCTTTAGCTATAACCGGTGGAGATTGTTTGTTCTTTTTAGCAAGCGTGTAACAGGGAAAAGCAATATCGCCGTACTCGGCTTCGGGGGGGATTTCAAGAAGTTCAATAACTTCAACAGGTTCGAGTGCGACTAACGGGGCTATTAGTTGTGCGATCTCTTCTTTAAGCTTTTGCATATACTGTCTCCTTGCACTTTATCCATTATTTTAGCTCAAAGAAGAGTAATTTACAAATTCTTTTCTATCGACAAACCCAATTATACATTCTATACCGGTTAATACCGCTACTGCTCAGGATTAATATAATAGGGGCGATGATAAAAACGGCTGAGAGACGGGTAGCCTGCTGGAGCAGTCCAGCTTTCGCCCTCAATTAGGAATTCCACCCTTTGGGCAGGGCTGTTTTCAAATATGGTCATAAACAATGAATCAAGGATCAGTTCTGCTTGAAGAATATTTTGACTGCTGACTTTATCTGGTAATATTTTCTTGAAAGTGCTGTTAAGGTTAACTTGTATTTGCTCCTGAGAAATTCTCAAGTCAATCATCTTCAGGTCAGCAGGCACGAAAGGAAGCATCCGGCAGGCGCGCAGGGACTGCTCAATCAGTTGTTGTAAATCAGCTTCTTGATCATCACGGCTCATTTCTCTTATCGAAAGGTAATAACGATTGCCGCTCATAATCGGTACATAAACCGGTTTATTCCAGCGATGAGGTGCCAGTGGCTGTTCAAGAGTTAGATCTTCACCGAAATCCTCAATCATTTTGCCCTCAACAGTAATAATTATTTCTTTAACCTTTGCAAAGGAGCTAACAGTTAGTACAATGGATTCAATAGCAGTAGTCCTCCGGGTAAAACCACTTAATTCAGCCAGTTCAGGTGAAAGATCCAGGTTAAGACGCCCTTTCTCTTCTATAAAATCAACTTCAATGGCAACATCCTTTGCAGGAATAGTGCGGTAAAGTGCGCTCCCCCGGGATGGACCCCGAATCAATTCTTCCAGGGCAGCTTGCAAAGGATCGTCTGTCTTGGTAATTGTCCTGGTTACCGGAACCAGGTTGGTGCTCTCATCAATAAAATATAAAAGAATGTTGGTTTCATTTGGTCTCTTTTCGGTCGAAACCGGGTTATAAATTGGAACAGTCGACACTTCTTTATCATTTTCAATTAACAAAGTTTCCAGGTTAATGATATCAATATATCCGTCATCGCCTCCCACCACAATTAAGAGCGGATGACCAGATTTAATCAACTTCTCGACACGCATAGCAACTTCCCAACTATTAATTTTATCACCATGCCGATTTAAAATTTTCATCCGGGTATAATCTTCCCGGTAATGACGCCACGAACTACTGACTATATGCTGCCCATCAGCTGTGAAAGAGAATAGTGAACCATCAGCTACCCGCTTTTGCCAGAGCAAGTCATCAGTTAAATCATAATAAAAAAGGTTTGCATCGGCTCCTTCTTGATCACCATAAACCAGGAGGCAATTGTAATTTTGAGGATTAAAAATAACTGTTTTAGCCTCAAAAGAGAGATCAGTTTCCCATAAAGCCTTACCCTGGGAGTCATAGACAATCAGGTTTTTATTTCCAACAGCTGCCATACGACTGCCATGCCTGGATACAGCAACCAGGGACTGTCCTGGATAAGCCCAGAGTTCATTTCCATCAAGATCCAAGGCAGAAAAAACCGGTTGTTCGTCTTCATGATAAGTATATAAAATATTAGCCTGATCAAGATGCTCCCCTGCAAAAAAGAGGTTCTCAACCAGGCTGCGTTCAATCGTCCACTTCAGTTCGCCATCCCGATTAAAAAAGTCAATATGATATTCTTCCTCGTCAAGCTTAGAACGCGCAGCAACTACCCAGTTGCCGTTAGGAGAAACAGCAATATGATCAACTGGCAGCCCTTCATCTTCCCAGGAAAATTCTTGATCCGTTGAAACAAACGAGATTAAGCCACCTTCAGTACCGGTAACTACATAGTTGCCACAGGAAGATATTTTTGCCTGTTTCGGGGCAGTAGAGAAGCTTTTATCCCAACGTAGTTTTCGATCCCGATCCAACAAACTGACCTTGTTTTCATCAGTAGCAAGTATTATGCCAGTCAGATTATGGTCAACACTAAGATCATATAGTTTGGCACTGGTAAACCAGAGATCATAAAGGGCTCCACCCTGATTCTGCCCCTGGGGTTCTACGGTTATTCCAGCATGTTCAGGCTCGGGTAATAGCTGCAAAACAAAAAAATACAGCCCGGTCAGAACAAATAAGCCAGCCAGTGCAGCTATATAATGAAATGGTTGAATGCGTTTCATAAACCAAACACCTCCGGATCAAAACCAGAGTACAAAATATTTTATCATAATAATAACTATAATCTAAAACCAAAACTTTAAATATTATTGATATAGTATTAAATTTTTATAACAAATTTATTCCTCAACAGCCGTCAGGGCAAAATAAAAACTACTTCCCCGGCCTTCTTCACTTTCCACCCACACCCGGCCATTATGCTTGGCAATTATTTCACTGACAATAGCCAGACCAAGCCCTGTACCGCCTCCTTCTCTGGAGCGGGCCCGGTCGACCCGGAAAAATCGTTCAAAAATGAAGCTTTGATCTTCTTTGGGGATACCGCTTCCGGTATCTTCCACTTTTGTGATCACTTCTGAACCATCCTGGTACAGGGATATTGTAACCATTCCCCCGGGGGGCGTATAATTTAAAGCATTGTCCAGCAGGTTGGAAACAACCTGGCGCAGTTGTCTGGGCACAGCAAAAACCTTTAAGCTCTGGTCCGGTATAAAACCAGCCAGGTTTAAACCAGCCCGCTCAAAACGATACTTGTTTTCTCCAATCATATCTTGAAGCAATGTATTCATGCTTATTTTTTCATACTCAACTTTGTTCTTTTCCAGCTTAGAAAGTTCAAGTAAATCGTTAACCAGTGCAACCAGACGATCAAGCTCATTGTCCAGGTCTTCAATAAATTCTTTTTGCTGCTTCGGTTCCATGTCATGCTCTTTCAGCGACTTGGTTAACAAGCTCATTGTTGTTAGTGGAGTGCGTACTTCATGAGCAACATCAGCAGCAAATTTTTTCAAATTCTTTGTATAATAATTCAGGCGCCTGGCCATAATATTAAACTGCTCAGCCAACCGGCCAATTTCATCTTCTGAAGAAAAAACAATATGCTGATCTAGGTTGCCTTCCGACATTTTTTTTGCCGCCATGGTGAGTTCTTCTAAAGGGCCGGTAAAACGACGAGCCAGAACAACAGAACCTCCACCTACCACCGCCATAGCCAGTAGTGTAGCTAAAAACAAAAAGATCCGAATATCGGCAAGGGTTTGATTTACACCTTCCAGCGAAGTTGATAAAAAAATTACTCCAATAATTGTGTTGTTATCTTCTTTTACCGGAATGGCTATCTGTTTTACCTGATGTTCAATTCGTGTGCTGTAAGTAGTACTGCTGCTAACTTCTCCTGCCAGGGCGATTTGAACATCTTCATGTTCAAGAGTTTGATTAAGAAGTCCTCCAACCCGAACAGAATCCCCAACCACCAAACCCTTATCATCGATAAACACTACTCTAGCGTCAGCCTGGCGGCTAATATTTTCCGCAAGAGAGCTCAGACGTATTGTATCAATTTGGCCGCGCAGGTGCCCGACAAGAAATTCAGAAGCCAGGAAACCGGTACGTTCGAGGTGGATCAATAAATTATTCATGTGATAACGCTCAAGAATATTGTATAAAAATAGACTGATAATCAACATCACTGCCAGGATAATCGTCAAAAAAGTAGCTGTAAGGCGAAAACGGATACTATAAAACCTTGCCATCAAAGGTCCTCCCTAAGCTTGTAGCCCGTACCCCATACTGTTATAATAAAGTTCGGGTTAGCCGGATCCTTCTCAATTTTTTCCCGAAGATGCCTGATATGGACATCCACCGTGCGCACATCACCATAATAATCATAACCCCAAACCTGCTCCAGAAGCTGTTCACGGGAGTACACATTGCCTGCATTAATGGCAAGAAAACTCAGCAGGGCAAATTCCTTTGAAGTAACACTGATTTCTTTACCCCCTAGACGGACTCTATGCTGTAAAAGGTCAATCTGGAGTTTTCCTATTTGAATCTGTTTCTTCGATTCCTCTTCAATTGCCTTACTCCGCCGTAAAACAGCCTTAATCCGGGCAACCAGCTCTCTTGAATTAAAAGGCTTGGTGAGATAATCGTCTGCGCCAAGTTCGAGGCCAAGGACTTTATCAATATCTTCACTGCGGGCAGTAAGCATAATAATAGGGGTATCCAGTTTTTTACGAATTCGCCGGCAAACTTCAAAACCATCAACCTCAGGTAACATCAAATCAAGAACCACCACATCCGGTTTTAAAGAAAAGACTTTCTGCAGTGCTTCTTCCCCGTCATAAGCCGGTTCAACTCGAAAACCCTCTTTTTCCAGATTGAAGGTTAAAGCCTTAACCAGTGTTTTTTCATCATCAACTATTAAAATTAATTCGTTGCTCATTGACCTTGGCCTCCGTTATCGTCACTGTTACAGACCTTTACTATCTGCTTAAAATCTTCCCAGACATATTTCTTCTTACCGGGATCACGAAGCAGGGCAGCCGGATGAAAAGTTGCCATATAAAGACGGGTGCCGAACTTATACCAGTTTCCACGGCTGCGGGTTATGGAAGCATCTTTATCAATTAATGTTCTCGTGGCAAGCGCTCCAAGACAAATCACAATTTCTGGATTGATTATTTTTATTTGTTCTTGCAGAAAGCAAAGGCAGGAATCTACTTCCGGCTGCAAAGGCAAGCGATTACCAGTTGGTCGGCATTTAACTACATTGGTAATATATATTTCCTGGCGCTTTATTTGAGCTGCCTCCAGGATCCGATCCAGCAATTGACCTGCCCGGCCGACAAAAGGCATCCCCAGACGATCTTCATCGCTCCCCGGTCCTTCACCAACCATCATAAGATGCGCATTTGGATTTCCTTCACCAAAAACAACCTGCCTGCAACCCTTTCTTAAAGCACAACGCGTACAGCTTAAAGCATCTTCTTTTAACCGGGCAAGTTTTTTTTCTGTATCTATCTCTTCTGGTATAGGTTTTGAATTATCCCGTTGAAAGGGGGTAAAATTTGTTTCACTCATCAACTCAATAAGTGACTGTTGGCGGTCCTCGCTCATCAGTCTCACCCCATTAATAATGATTGTCTCACCACGGATAGATCGATGGTAGCCCTTGGTTCTACACACAGTTTTGTTATTCCTGCTTAATGGTAATATGTTGGTATGGCTTTCTATACATGGTAAACATTATTATTCAGGCGGGGAAACCATTAGTTCCCGGCGGCGTTGGAAGCGGTTCTCAGCAAGCTCCAGGAGCTGGCGGAGCAGCTCATCATAACTTATCCCGCTTGCCTCCCAAAGCTTGGGATACATACTGATGCTGGTAAATCCAGGGATCGTGTTAATCTCAAGCAGGGTTGCAGTTTCAGTGCTGGAGTCGACAAAAAAATCTACCCGGGCCAGGCCACTTGCCTCTACAGCCTGAAAGGCTTTTATTGAGTAATCCCTGATGATGCTCTCCAGCTTTGAACCCAATTCAACAGGAATAACCAGTTCGGAACGATCATCAATATATTTTGCCCGGTAATCATAGAATTCATTGCAGGGTATTACCTCTCCCGGACGAGAAGCCAGTGGTTCAATATCGCCCAGCACACTACACTCAACTTCCCGGCCTTCGATTAAGCTTTCGACGATTACTTTCTCATCATAAAGCAGAGCTTCCTCAACTGCCACTGCCAATTCATCGTTTGATTGAACCTTGGTAATACCGACACTTGAACCAAGGTTAGCAGGTTTGATAAAACAGGGATAACCAATTTTATTTCTAACCTGTTCTTCCCATTTATCCTTCCGGTTGTTCCACTCCCAACGATAAAAATGGATAAAAGGAGCTATCGGCAAACCGTGTTCTTTAAATTGTATTTTCATTTTAACCTTGTCCATGGCTATACTGGAAGCAAGCACACCAGAACCAACATAGGGGATACCGGACATTTCGAACAAACCCTGGATAGTGCCGTCTTCACCATAAGTACCGTGTAATGCAGGAAAAACTATGTCAACTGGCTGATGAACCCATTTGTCAGGGGAACCGGATGACTGTACAAGCAGTCCGGGCCGGGTAGGGTCAGTTAACATAACCGCAGGTGTGGCTTCCCGGGGAGGACGATTTTCCCAAAGTGAAAGCCAGGCATCCGCACCGGCCAGCCAGGCTCCCTCCCTGGTAATACCAATCGGAATAACTTCAAAACAATCTTTGTCAATAGCTTCCATAATAGATGCTGCTGAACGAAGAGAAACAACATGCTCCCCTGATCTTCCACCGAAAATAACAGCCACCCTTTTACGTTTCATCTGCTAACCACTCCTAAAGAGCACACCCTTAACATGAATATGGTACAGCATGATTATATCACAACAGGCAAATAAAATGAGAAACTATTATATTGCAGAAATAACATAATATAGGGGGACACAATAAATTGTACTTAAAACCTTTAAAACCACTGATCAAAATCATTGAAAATGGGACTACCTGTAGAGCAGTCCCATACTTAATATCAACGAGTAAAAAAATCGATTTTATGCCTCTTCTTCTTTTTCTGCCCTGGCATCTGCTATAATCTGTTCTGCTACCTGGTTGGGCACCACTTCGTAGTGAGAAAATTCAGAGGTAAAGAAGCCGCGACCCTGGGTCATGGATCGCAAGTCAATAGAGTATCTGAACATTTCTGCCATCGGCACCTGGGCTCTAATTTTTTGCAAATTACCTTCGGGCTCCATGCCCTGAATTCTTCCTCTTTTACTGTTCAAATCCCCCATGATGTCACCCATAAAGGTCTCGGGAACAATCACTTCAACATTCATAATCGGTTCCATCAAAACTGCACCGGCCTGTTCCATTCCTTTGCGAAATGCCTGTGCTCCGGCAACTTTAAAAGCCATTTCAGATGAATCAACAGTATGGTAAGAACCATCAACCAGCCTAACTTTTACATCAACCACCGGGTATCCGGCAACAACTCCTTCTTCCATCGCTTCATTAACCCCTTTTTCTACTGCCGGCACATATTGCCTGGGGACGGAACCTCCAAAAATCTTATTTTCAAAAACCAGTCCTTCTCCGGTTTCAGCCGGTTCAAGCTCAATAAATACATGCCCGAACTGGCCGCGGCCACCGGATTGTTTCTTATGTTTGCCTTCTACCTTGGCCTGACCCTGGATTGTTTCTTTATAGGGCACTTTGGGTGTAGATAATTCTACATCAACTCCAAATTTCTGGGCTAAACGGTTAACAATTATATCCAGATGGAGCTCACCCAGGCCGGAAATAACTGTCTGTTTTGTTTCGGCTCTTCTTTCCAGCTGGAAAGTCGGATCTTCTTCCAAAAAACGGGACAACCCACTGCTAACCTTGTCCTCATCGCCTTTGGTTTTTGGTTCAACTGCAAAGGAAATAACCGGTTCGGGAAATTGAAGTTCAGGGAAGATGATTGGATTATTACGATCACAAAATGTGTCGCCGGTAATAGTACTCTGCAGCTTGGCCACACAGGCTATATCACCGGTAACAACTTCTTCCATTGGAATTTGATTTTTCCCCCTCATTGAGAAAACCTGTCCGAAACGTTCCGTTATATCCTGAGTGGAGTTAAATATCTGGCTGTCAGGTTCGATCTTACCGGAGTAAACCCGGAAATAGTTAATCCGCCCGACATATGGATCGGCTAAAGTTTTAAAGACAAAAGCTGAAAGCGGCTCATCGGCACTAAGCTTGCGGGTAAACTCTTCATCACTCCCCGGTTTATAACCTTTAATTTCTTTCTGATCTAAAGGAGTGGGAAGATAACGCTTTATAAAATCAAGCAGGGGCTTTGTGCCTATGTTTTTAGTGGCGGCACAACATAGAACGGGGATAGTTTTACCTTGAAGCACTCCTAGCCGCAACCCCTTATTAATTTCTTCATCGCTTAACTCTTCACCGTCAAGGTATTTTTCTAAAAGAGCATCGTCTGCCTCGGCAATCGCCTCAACCAGCTTTTCCCTTAATTCCTGTGCCTGCGCAACCAGGTCTTCAGGAATATCATCTTCTTTAACCTTCATTCCGTCATCAGAAAATATAAGGGCCTTTTGCTTGATTAAATCAACAACTCCGTTAAAATCTGCCTCCTGGCCAATCGGCATTTGTAGGGGGGCAACATTGTGTCCAAAACTAGTTCTTAACTGCTCCAGTGTACCCTCATAATCTGCATTTTCACGATCCAGCTTGTTAATTACGACCAGGCGCGGCAGATTAAAATCATCTGCATAACTCCATACTTTTTCAGTACCAACTTCTACACCGGAAACGGCACAGACTACTGTAACAACACTATCAGCAACTCGCAAAGCTCCGAGAACATCACCAATAAAGTCAAAATAACCGGGCGTATCAAGCAGGTTGATTTTAACACCATCCCACTCAAGGGGGGCCAAACCAACATTTATTGTAACCTGCTTCTTGATTTCATCGGGATCATAATCCGTCGTAGTATTTCCATTTTCAATTTTCCCCTGACGGTTAATCGTCCCGGACATAAAAAGCAGTGCTTCTGTTAGAGAGGTTTTTCCAGCACTGCCGTGGGATATTAATGCTACATTGCGAATATTTTCGCTGTTATAGTTCTTCATGCATAAGCCTCCTCAATGTCACCTTGCTCCATAATACAGAAAGGCAAATATTATTAACGGGTTATCAACATATAAACCTTATCATTATCATAAAAAAAATGCAAATAGAAAATCACCTTATCCAGAAGTTTTTAAACCGGTCTTGTTATGCGGCTGAAACCCGCTTCCAACCTATTTGGTCTAGTAAAAATAGAGTTTAACTCTCACTGGTTATTCTAGTGCCACGGAGCAAAGCAACTTTACCTGTTCTGACTATTTCCTTTATACCAAAATCTATAAAGAGCAATTTAATTGCTTCCATTTTTTCTTCATTTCCCGTCACTTCAATGATCATCGACTCAGGAGAAACATCAATCACCTTTCCCCGAAATGTTTCTACTATTTGTTGAATATCACTGCGGCTGCCTGATTCAGCAGTAATCTTGATCAGCATCAGTTCACGCATCACCGATGGTTCTTCAGAAAGATTGCTGACCTTGATCACATTGACCAGCTTATGCAGTTGTTTGATAACCTGTTCAATAATCGTTTCACTGCCTTCTACAGTGATAGTCATCCGGGAAATACCTGGATTATTTGTTTCCCCAACGGCAATATTTTCGATATTAAAACCCCGTCGGCTGAACAAACCGGCAACCCTGGTCAGCACACCCGGTTTATCTTCAACCAGAACAGCAAGAATATGTTTCAAAGTTGATCACTCCCAACTATAATATCGTTTATGGGACAATTAGGGGCCACCATCGGGTAAACGTTTTCTTCAGGCTCAACAACAAAATCGATTACTACCGGCCCTTTTTCACTCAAGGCCTGTTTAATTACAGCAGTAGTTTCCTCTTCATTTTTAGCACGCAGGCCTTTTGCTCCGTAAGCTTCTGCCAGTCGCACAAAGTCGGGATTGCCTTCTAAGACGGTATGTGAATAACGTTTATTATAAAACATATCCTGCCATTGTCTAACCATACCCAGGTAGCCGTTATTGATTACGGCTATAATTATGTCAAGTCGGTTATTAACCGCTGTGGCCAATTCCTGGATGTTCATCTGGAAACTGCCATCACCGGTTATGCAAACAACATTACTTTCTGGAGCAGCCAGCCTGGCACCAATAGCAGCCGGAAAACCATAACCCATTGTTCCCAGGCCTCCGGATGTTAAAAAAGTACATGGTTTGCGAATGATAAAATGCTGTGCTGCCCACATCTGGTGCTGCCCGACATCAGTAGCAACAACAGTTTCTTCTTTACTAAGCCTGCTTAATTCCCTGATTACGAATTGGGGTTTTACGGTGCCGCCTGAACTTTTTAAAACACCGGGCATAGGATTATTTATTTTCCAGTTTTCAATCTGCCTTAACCACTCAACGGTATGCCCGGGCTGAAGCTTTTGAAAAAGCGCTTCTAGAACTACCCTGACATCTCCAACAATGGGAATATCAATTTTAACATTCTTCCCGATTTCAGCCGGATCAATATCTATATGAATTATTTTGGCATTATTGGCAAAAGACTCCAGCTTGCCGGTTACCCGGTCATCAAAACGTACACCGGCTGCAATAATCAGATCTGCTTCACTCAAGGCGTAGTTGGCAGTAATACTGCCGTGCATACCGGGCATACCTAGATATAGATCTATATCGCCAGGATAAGCCCCGAGGCCCATCAGGGAGAGAATTACCGGGATACGTGCTTTTTCAACAAGTTTGCTTAGGACCTCTGATGCACCCGCCCTGATTAAACCACCGCCCCCGAAAATAACCGGTCTCTGAGCATTTTTTATAGCTTTTACAGCCCGGCTAATCTGGCCGACATGTCCATCATAGGTGGGCTTATAACCAGGTATTTCGCACTTTCGGTTATAAATAAAATGTCCTTCCTGATCAAAAATATCCTTTGGAACATCGATTAAAACTGGCCCACGACGCCCGGTCGAAGCGAGGTAAAATGCTTCCGACAAAATAGAAGGAAGTTGATCAGCATCCTTTACAAGGTAATTATGCTTGGTTATTGGCATGGTAATACCGGTTATATCTGCTTCCTGGAAAGCATCCGTGCCAATAAAAGCTCTGGGCACCTGGCCGGTAATAAGAACAAGGGGTACTGAATCCATGTAAGCATTGGCGATACCGGTTACCAGGTTGGTTGCTCCAGGACCGGAAGTGGCAAAAACCACCCCGGGTTGCCCGGTTACCCGCGCATAACCGTCAGCAGCATGAACTGCTGCCTGTTCATGACGAACCAGGAGATGTTTCAGGTTGGAATCAAACAAATGATCATAAAGAGGCAAAACGGCTCCTCCAGGGTAACCAAAAACAACATTAACCCCTTCTTCTTTTAAGGCAGATAAAATCATTGCCGAGCCTTTCATCATCTTTTTCTTCATCTATAATCACCTGTTTCTTTTAATGCAGGATTCTTTAAGACAGCGCCGCTTCCCGCCGAAGAAACCTGGCTGGCATAGCGTTTTAAGTAGCCCCGGTTAATTTTTTGCTGCGGTTGTTTCAAGTTATCCCGGCGCTTAACCAGTTCTTCTTCGGAAACGAGTAAATTTAATGAATGCCCGGGCAGATCTATTGAAATTAGATCCCCTTCCCGAACCAGGGCTATTGGACCACCAGCCGCAGCTTCGGGAGATACATGGCCTATTGAAGCACCTCTTGTTGCCCCGGAAAAGCGGCCATCAGTAATTAAGGCCACCTTATCATCTAAACCCATTCCAGCCAGTACCGATGTAGGCGACAGCATTTCACGCATACCCGGACCGCCGCGAGGACCTTCATAGCGAATAACCACTATAGATCCTGCTGTTATTGCCCCTTTATTGATAGCCTCGACAGCATTTTCTTCACTGTCAAATACTCTTGCCGGACCTTTAAAAGACTGCATAGATGAAGCGACAGCCCCCTGCTTGACTACCGCACCTCCGGGAGCAAGGGTGCCAAAAAGCACAGCCAGCCCACCTTTTGACCTGTACGGTTCTTTAACACTATGGATCACTGAGCGGTCGCTTGTTTCTGCACCCAGGATATTATCCGCAACAGTTTTGCCAGTCACTGTGATCAGGCTGGCATCAAGCAAATCAGCTTCCGCTAACTCTTTCATTACTGCTGAAACACCGCCGGCCCTTGCTAAGTCTTCGATGTGATAGGGGCCTGCCGGGCTGAGCAGGCAAAGCTGCGGTGTTCGCTCACTTACAGTATTCACCCGGTCTAAATCAAGCCTTAAGCCACATTCATAAGCAAGCGCTGTCAAATGCAGCAGTGTATTTGTTGAACAGCCAAGGGCCATATCAACAGCCAGGGCATTTTCAATTGCCCCTTCCACCAGTATTTTGTTAATATTCATCTTTTCCCGCAACAGGTTCATTACCTGCCGACCTGCTTCTTTAGCCAATATCGTCCTTTCAGCGCTAACTGCAGGGATGGTCCCGTTTCCGGGGAGTGCTATTCCCAGGGCTTCAGCTATACAATTCATTGAGTTGGCAGTAAACATGCCGGCGCAAGAACCATAACCAGGACAGGCTTTTGATGCCATTTCTTCCAGTTCTTCTTTTGTAACCCGACCGGCCCGGACTGCACCTACTCCTTCAAACAGATTGCTTAAATCAATTTTTTCTCCTTTATACTCGCCTGCCAGCATCGGCCCTCCACTGACTATAATTGCAGGCAGGTTCAACCTTGCTGCTGCCATCATCATCCCTGGGGTTATTTTGTCACAGTTCGTAACAAGCACCAGTGCGTCAAAACAGTGTGATTCTACCATCAACTCAATACTGTCGGCAATAACTTCTCTGCTGGCCAAAGAATAGTGCATGCCGGTATGGTTCATGGCAATCCCGTCACATACAGCAATTGTAGAAAACTCCACAGGGGTGCCACCTCCCATTCTCACCCCTGCCTTGACTGCATTAGCAATGATGTCCAGATGAACATGGCCGGGGACTATTTCGTTGGATGAGTTAACAATTCCGACCAAAGGCTGTTCTAATTCTTCAGGATGAAATCCTGCTGCTTTAAACAATGAGCGGTGGGGTGCCCGGTCAAGACCCCCTGTTACTTTACTACTGCGCATGGCAAGCCTCCTGTAATTTATTTCAAATTTAAACAAGTATATGCCGTGTAAATCCTAAACCTTAAAGCAATGGAACACCTTCATTGCTGGTCAGCTCGCGAAACCTTTCCATCAATCGGCGGGTAATTGGACCAGGCTTTCCGCTGCCAATAATACGCCTGTCCACTTCTGTAACCGGTATCACCTCCGCTGCAGTACCGGTCAGGAAACATTCTTCTGCAACATAAAGATCATGACGGGTAAAAGGCGCTTCTTCAACCTGGATTTCTTCCTTGCGAGCCAGCTGCATAATCGCCTCCCTGGTGATACCTTCCAGGATCCCCAGGTAAGGCGGAGGGGTAATTAGCTTGCCCTTCCGGTATATAAAAATATTATCGCCGGACCCTTCACAAATAAAACCCTGGCTCGTCATCATTACCGCTTCAAACACACCGGCCCGATTCGCTTCAAGTTTAACCAGGATATTGTTAAGATAATTTAATGATTTAATTTTCGGATCAAGAGCATCAGCACTATTTCGACGAGTTGCAACAGTTACAACGCTCAAGCCTTCTTCATATAATTCCTCCGGAAAAAGCTTAATTTTATCTGCTATAATAACTACCCGGGATTCTTTACATTTTTGCGGATCCAATCCAAGATCGCCAACACCGCGAGAAACAACCACTCTGATGTACGCATCACTTAGTTTATTGGCATTTACTGTATCCACAACAGCCCTGACCATATGATGATGGTCAACTGGTATAGGCAGCATAATCGAATGGGCTGATTCAAATAACCTTAGAATATGCTCCTCTAACTTGAATATTCGACCGTTGTAAGCCCTGATCCCCTCAAAAACTCCGTCACCATAGAGGAAACCGTGATCAAAAACTGAGACTACAGCCTCATTTTCCGGCACCAGCCGGCCGTTCATGTAGATTACCCGACCCATCTACATCACCCCTTTTCTTGAAGTGTGTAAGTATAAAAATACCCTTCGCCCAAAGGGGCGAAGGGACTTCCTCCGCGGTACCACCCTTTTTACATGATTGCCTTTTGCAAGCAAACAAAGGTGCATCGTCTTATTAATGATGGTAACGGTATCAAACCGGCCCGGTTTACTAAAATTTCTACCGGGCGACTCCGGACCGACATTCAGCAATTAACTTTACCGGCTTCCACCAGGTCCGGCTCTCTAAAAAAGATCATTGCTTACTCCTGTCCTTCTCAGCCTGTATTACAGAAGATTGAATAATATTATAGCCCTCACTACCCGGAGTGTCAACAATTTAGCAATTATTAAAACACTACAAAACTTTGGTGACTAAGCCGTTTGTATTGTGATCATACACTTAAGGGCCTTCAGTGATTATAGTTTTTTCGATTGAAATCCAGAGCTAAAACCTTTAAGACACAGGATAAACTATGTTATTTTCATCAAACCAGACCAGGTTTTCATCTACCATGAAAAGTGATCCAGGCTGAAGATTGTTTTGTTTGTTATTTTTTTTCTGACTTTGGTCAGCATTACCCCCGGCCGCACAACTACTATTTAACTCCAACGGGGGAAGCACACCTTTACGTCTTTTGAAAAAGTCAACTGCAACATTAGGAAAAATAATATATGAAAGAACATCTTCTTCCTGTTCAATAAATTCGGCAATTTCCTTCTTTGCTTTCTCCAGCTGTG
>SKXC01000019.1 GCA_007128625.1 Syntrophomonadaceae bacterium
AAACTTGAGGTTCATGCTCATCGATTTAGTCAACAGGCCCAGGCCAAAATCGAAGCAGCAGGTGGAAAGGCAGAGGTGATTTAAAGTGCTGGAAACAATTCGTACAGCGTGGCGGATTAAAGAATTGCGGGAACGAATCCTTTTCACCCTGGCCATGTTTGTGGTTTTCAGGGTTGGTTCTGCCATTCCTGTACCCGGTGTGGATGCAAGCCTTTTGGCTGAATTTTTCCAGGAGGATAATATTTTTGGTTTTGTTAACATAATTGGTGGTGGGAACCTGGCTAATTTCACCATTTTTGCTCTTGGAATTATGCCTTATATCAATGCTTCCATTATAATGAACCTTTTGACTATAGTTATTCCGAAACTAAAAGAGTGGAGCCAGGAAGGCCCGGAAGGCCGTAAAAAAATGACCCAGATTACCCGCTATGGAACAATTGTAATTGCCCTTATCCAGGCTTTTGGCTTGTCGACAATAATTGCCGGTGAGGCTGTGGTTGACAAAACCTTGCTTTCCTATATTACAATTATAATATCACTTACGGCCGGAACTGCATTTCTTATGTGGATGGGTGAGTTGATTACTGAAAAAGGTATTGGCAATGGTATATCCCTGATTATTTTTGCCGGTATTGTTGCCGGTTTTCCTGTGGGTGTTGCCATGGTAGCCGAGCAGTATCGTTTTGGCGAAATAAACCTGATGGTGATAGTTTTAGTTCTGGCTATTTTACTTGCCCTGATCGTGGGTATTATTGGCCTGGATCAGGGACAAAGGCGAATCAATGTTCAATACAGTAAACGCGTAGTTGGTCGGAAGATGTATGGTGGTCAGTCTACGCACATTCCAATGAAAGTTAATCAGGCAGGGGTTATTCCGGTTATATTTGCCTCGGTTATCTTAAGTTTTCCACAAACACTGGTTAGCTTTATTCAGCATCCGGTGGCGCAGAGGATTGCCGAAAGCCTCGGCTGGGGCAGTAACCTGAACCTGATATTATATATGACCTTAATTATCCTGTTTACATTCTTCTATACGGCAGTGCAGTTTGATCCCTTCCAGGTTGCCGGTAATATCAAGAAATATGGTGGTTTTATCCCCGGTTTACGTCCGGGTCGGCCTACAGCCGATTACCTGGCCCGGATAACATCGCGGTTGACCACAGCAGGAGCATTTTCACTGGCTTTTATCGCTGTTTTTCCAATTTTATTGGAACGTATGACCGGAATGAACATTATATTTGGCGGTACCGGATTGATTATTGTGGTTGGGGTTGCCCTGGAAACGTTCAAACAAATTGAAAGCCACATGTTAATGCGCAGCTATCGCGGTTTTATGAAATAGAGTAGGATTATGATTAAACTCAAATCATCAAAAGAAATTCAATTGATGCGTGAAGCAGGTAAAATTGTTGCCGAAGTGCTGCAGCAAATAGAAAAAGGGATTGATATTGGTGTTACCACTGCAAAACTTGATAGTATTGCAGAAAAATATATCCGTAAACGGGGTGCCGAACCAGCTTTCCTTGGCTATAATAACTTTCCGGCATCAATTTGTGCTTCTATAAACAACGAGGTTGTGCACGGTATACCCGGCTTGCGCAGACTCAAAGAGGGCGATATAATCAGCATTGATGTCGGTGTTCGCCGCAAGGGTTATTATGGTGATGCCGCAGCTACCTTTGCGGTAGGAAAAATAACGGAAAAGGCGCATAAACTAATTGATGTTACCAGAACATCACTGCATAAAGCTATTGCAGAGATGCAAAGCGGTAAAAGGCTATCTGATGTTTCACATGCTGTTCAGGCTTATGTTGAAAAGAATTCGATGTCGGTGGTACGCAATTATGTCGGGCATGGTATAGGTGAGCAGATGCATGAAGAACCACAGGTGCCAAATTTTGGTTTGGCGGGTCGCGGGCCTATACTGCAGCAGGGAATTGTTTTGGCAATTGAACCGATGGTTAATGCCGGCAGTTGGGAAGTTGAAGTTCTAGATGATCAATGGACAGTAGTTACCAGTGATGGCAGTTTGTCCGCTCATTTTGAACATACAGTAGCACTCGGTGAAAATGGTCCGGAGATACTGACTTCTAACGGCCTTTCTTAAGGAGGCTAGATTGATGATGGAGCTACAACCGGGACAACTGGTCCGTTCCCTGGCCGGCCGTGACAAGGGGAAACATTACCTGGTTCTCAGGGAATTAGATCACAAGCATGTGCTCCTGGTTGATGGACGCATTCGATCTGTTAACCGGCCAAAAAAGAAAAATAAAGCCCATCTTCAGCATTATGAGCGCAGGGCTCAACCGGGAGAACCGTTTGATTCAGAAAGAATAAATGATAACCAGGTGATCGAGTTTTTAAAACAATTGGAACCAAAAAGCGGGGATCCCGAAAAGGAGGTTTAAGTGGTAGCATGAGCAATAAAAAGGATGTAGTTGAAGTGGAAGGAACCGTGGTTGAACCGCTGCCGAATGCCATGTTTCGGGTAGAGTTAAAAAATGGGCACAAAATTTTAGCTCATGTTTCGGGCAAAATTCGGATGAACTTTATTCGCATTTTACCGGGTGACCGGGTTTTGGTTGAATTATCGCCTTACGATTTAACTCGGGGGCGCATTACCTACCGTTACAAGTAAGGAGGTTCGTCAATATGAAGGTGAGGCCCTCAGTAAAAAAAATGTGTGAAAAATGCAAGATAATTCGGCGTAAAGGCAGGGTTGTAGTTATTTGCCAGAACCCGAAACATAAGCAGCGACAGGGTTAAATTAATCATAAACCACTGTTAACTAATATTTACTGTTTCAGGGGATTATGCCCAAGGAGGTGTTTAACGATTGGCTAGAATTGCAGGTGTAGATTTACCGCGTGATAAAAGAGTGGAGATTGCGTTGAGCTATATTTACGGCATAGGAAAAAGCAGGGCAGGGGCGATCCTCGCTCATACCGGAATAAAAGCCGATACCAGGGTAAAAGATCTTACCGAAGATGAATTGGGTCGTCTGCGTGAATTTATCGATAAAAACTATAATGTTGAAGGTGATTTACGCCGGGAGGTTGCTTTAAACATAAAGCGCCTGGTTGAAATCAGCTGCTATCGCGGCATCAGGCACCGGCGCGGTTTACCGGTCAGGGGGCAGAAAACCAAGAACAATGCCCGTGTTCGAAAAGGTCCGCGCAAGACAGTCGGTGTTCGCCGTAAGAAGTAAGATCAACATAGAAGGGAGGAGTTAGTTTAAATTGGTCAAGAAAAAAACTACTCGTACTAAACGCCGCGAAAAAAAGAATATTGAACGCGGAGTTGCTCATATAAAATCGACATTCAACAATACTTTTATCAGTATTACAGATCTCGATGGTAACAGTATAGCCTGGTCCAGTGCCGGTAATGTCGGATTCAAAGGATCTCGCAAATCGACGCCATTTGCTGCTCAGCTTGCTGCAGAAACTGCAGCCAGGGTCGCAACAGGCCACGGTATGAAACAGGTTGAAGTTTACGTCAAGGGGCCGGGTGCCGGTCGTGAAGCGGCTATACGTTCTTTACAGGCAGCAGGTCTTGAAGTCAATGCCATAAAAGATGTGACCCCTATTCCCCATAATGGATGTCGTCCTCCAAAAAGGCGGAGGGTCTAATTATTTTACTAAAGGAGGTGTAACATTACTTAAATGGGACGCCATACAGGAGCAGTTTGTCGTTTATGTCGCAGAGAAAAAGATAAACTTTACCTTAAAGGGGATCGCTGTTTTTCTGATAAATGTGCCGTGGTGCGTCATGCTTATGCGCCGGGAGAGCACGGGCAGGCACGTCAAAAATTTTCGGAATTTGGTCTTCAGCTGCGTGAAAAGCAGAAAGCTCGCCGTATTTACGGGATTATGGAAAGACAATTCCGCCGTTACTTTAAAGAAGCTGACCGACGTAAAGGTGTAACCGGTGAGATTTTGCTTCAGCTTTTAGAAAGCCGGCTGGACAACGTGGTATTTCGTTTGGGACTGGCTCGTTCTCGTGCAGAGGCAAGACAGTTAATTAATCACGGTCATTTTGAAGTCAACGGACGTAAGGTGGACATTCCATCTTATCTGGTCAGGGCTGGCGACCTGGTTGCAGTCCGTGAAAACAGAAAAAACAAGCCGGTCTTTAAAGAAATATTTGAAGCAAGAGAACAGCAGGGTACAATGGACTGGCTGGAATCAAATCTTGAAAAACTGGAAGGCCGGGTTTTAAGAATACCCCAGCGAGAGGAAATTGATGTGCCGGTAACCGAGCATCTTATTGTAGAGCTTTATTCCCGGTAATTAAATAATGCACCCTCAATATATAATACGAGGAGGGTAAATAGGATAAATTATGATTGAAATTGAAAAGCCAAAAATTGAGTATGTGCAGAAGAATGATCAGGATAATTATGGTCAGTTTGTAGTTGAACCCCTGGAAAGAGGATATGGTATCACCCTGGGCAATGCTTTACGCCGAATTCTTTTATCATCTCTACCCGGGGCAGCGATAACCAATGTGAAATTCGATGGAGCGCTGCATGACTTTTCTAACCTGCCCGGGGTAATGGAAGACACAATAGAGATAATTCTTAACCTAAAAGCTGTCTCTTTAAAGATTCATTCAGATGAACCGCAGACTTTGATTATTGATACAGACCATGCCGGAGCGGTCAAAGCGAAAGATATAAAAGCTCCTTCTGATGTAGATGTTTTGAGTGAAGAAAAACATATCTGTACTTTAGAAGAAAATGCCAGGGTTTATATGGAGATGACAGCTGTAAATGGGAGGGGCTATGTCCCGGCCGAACGAAACAAAATGCCACAGCAGCCAATCGGAATAATTCCTGTTGATTCTATGTTTTCGCCCATCCGTAGAGTTAATTACCGGGTTGAAGATACCAGGGTCGGGCAAATTACCGACTATGATAAGCTGACACTGGAAGTATGGACTGACGGAAGCATCATGCCGGATGAAGCAATTAGTCTTGCGGCAAAAATTTTGAGCACCCATATTTCTCTGTTTGTTAATCTTACTGAACAGGTTGACGATGTTGAAATTACTTCTGACCGGAAGGAAGAGGATCTTGAGAGGATTCTTGACATGACCATAGAAGAGCTGGACCTTTCGGTTCGTTCATATAATTGCCTTAAGCGAGCCGGGATTAACACGGTTGGAGAACTGGTTCAAAAGCCGGAAGATGAGATGATGAAGGTACGTAATCTGGGCAAAAAATCGCTGGAAGAAGTGGAGCAAAAGCTGGACGAGCTTGGTTTGAGCTTCCAAAAAAGCGGAGAATAAGTATTTTTAGTAAGTCTTCAAGGAGGAACTAAAGAATGTCATACCAGAAGCTGAGTCGAAAAAGTGGTCCCAGGCGAGCCCTTCTACGCGGTTTGGTTACTTCATTGTTGCGGTCAGGCAGTATTGAAACCACTGCTGCCAAAGCATCAGCAATCCGACCTGTGGCTGAGAAGATGATAACCCTGGCTAAAAGAGGGGACATGCATGCTCGTCGCCAGGCCCTTGCTTTTTTATTGGATGAAGATGTGGCTACTAATCTTTTTGAAAAAATTGGTCCGAAGATGGAAAGTCGGGAAGGCGGTTATACAAGGATAGTCCACAAAGGTCCAAGACGTGGAGACGGAGCTCCCATGGTTATCCTGGAGCTCATTAATGATTAGCAAAAATGGCCGGCTACTCTGCAATAATAGTTGAAGCGAAAAATGTAGATTATTATTACCCGGGTGAAGGAGAAAATGCTTCACCTGCCCTTTCCGGAGTTAACCTTACGGTGCAGCAGGGGGAGTATGTGGCCCTGATCGGCCCAAATGGTTCCGGAAAAACTACTTTATTAAAACTTTTTAATGCTCTTTTGACCCCTACTAACGGAGAAGTGCTGGTTAGGGGTATTCCTACCACCAATGAAGAAACACTGCCTGAAGTTCGACGTACTTGCGGGATGATATTCCAAAATCCTGACAATCAGCTTGTTGCTACCACGGTTGAGGAAGATATCGCTTTTGGTTTGGAAAACCTGGCTATCTCATCGGCCGAAATCAAGCGGAAGGTAAAAGAAACAGCCTGCCTGCTTGGTCTCGAAAGACTACTCTGTCAACCGCCGCATTTATTGTCCGGTGGAGAAAAACAAAGGGTGGCCATTGCCGGTATACTGGTTATGGAGCCCAAATGTATCCTGATGGATGAACCGACGGCCATGCTTGATCCGGCCGGCTGCCGTGAAGTTATTGAAACGGTTAGAGAATTAAATCACAGGCAGAATATCACTGTAATTCATGTCACCCATTTTCCAGAAGAAGCAGCAAACGCTGATCGGGTTATTGTTCTTAATCAAGGTCAGTTGATCACAAGTGGCCCTCCTGAGGATATTCTTGCAGATATTCCCATGCTTCATAGTTTACGATTACAGGGAACAGCAGCGGTGGAGCTGGCTGCTTTGCTTCGTAAAGACGGTTATCCCCTGCCGCTGAAAATACTGCATAAACGGGAGTTGGTGGACAGCCTGTGTTCATTGGAACGGAAAAGCTGACCCATACCTATATGCCCGGAACTCCTTTTTCCACAGAAGCACTGCAAGATGTTTCTTTCAATTTTCAAAAGGGAGAGTTTGCTTTAATTTTAGGCCCTTCCGGGTCCGGTAAATCAACCCTTATCCAGCATTTGAACGGTTTGCTCAGACCTACCTCCGGGCAGGTTATCTTTGACGGAGCAATTGTTGGATCAAACAAACGTGAGCTGCTTCATTTAAGGCGGCGTATCGGCCTGGTTTTTCAGATACCCGAAGAGCAGTTTTTTTCTGAATCTGTTTATGATGAAGTAGCTTTTGCACCGCGCAATCTTGGTCTTGATGAAAAGGTAGTTGCAGAAAGAGTAGAAGAGGCCCTGCAAAAGGTTGGTATGCAGGTAAATACTGTAAAAAGCTGGCATCCTTTTAGGCTAAGTGCAGGACAAAAACGTCTGGTGGCTATAGCAGCAGTTCTTTCCTTAAAGCCCGAAGTACTTATTTTCGATGAACCATCTGTTGGCCTAGATCCGGCCGGCAAGAAAAATATATTTAACCTGCTTAAAGACCTCAACCAAAAAGATGGCCTGACAATTATCATCTCTACCCACCATTTGGATGAAGCAGCAGTCCTTGCAGACAGGGTGCTGGTTTTAAAACAGGGGCGCCTGGTCATGTTTGGTTCAGCAGATTATATCTTTGCCCAACGGAAGCGGCTCAACGAACTGGGACTGGCTCTTCCGCAGGTTACCGAAATCATGCACAGCCTGGTTGAAAAAGGTCTGCCGGTTAGCACAGAAGTTTATACCCTGGAGCAGGCTAAATCAGAAATTAAAAATATTAAGAGGCGGAATTAGTTATGAGCAGAAGTATTACTTTGGGTCAGTACCTGCCCGGAGAAAGCCTGATACATCGCCTGAATCCGCGTCTGAAGATATTAACCCTGGTTTTAATCTTAATCTTACTGTTTAGCCTGGAGAGGTTTGGTGCTTTAACTGCTTACCTGGGATTTGCCCTGTTTCTGTTTGCAGTGGCTAAAGTTCCTTTTCGTTACCTTTTACGCGGGTTACGTCCAATCTTGTTTATTGCCCTTTTTGCCCTGATAATCTATTTCTTTTTCAGTAAAGGTGGAGTAGTCCTTTTTAGAATTGGTATTTTCACGGTAGAATCAGAAGGCGTGAAGGAAGGGCTGTTTATAGTCACTCGCCTGGCAGCCCTGGTTTTATTTTCTCTACTGGTAACCTTAACAACCACTCCGCTATCTTTAACTCATGGGATGAGTTACTTATTGAAGCCACTGCGTTATCTCGGTTTACCCACTGAAGAAGTAGCAATGATTATGTCTGTAGCCCTGCGCTTTATTCCGACCCTGATGGAAGAAAGCCAAAGATTGATGCGGGCCCAGTTGGCTCGCGGGGCTGATTTTGAAACCGGCTCGATCTTCCGCAAAGCCGGAAATCTTGTCCCCCTGATTGTTCCTCTTTTTGTCAGTGCTTTCCGCCGGGCTGATGAACTGGCCCTGGCCATGGAAGCACGGGGTTACCGTATTGGAGCAAAAAGGACTCGTATGTATGAAGATATTATTTTTCCCAGGGACTGGGTCGTGCTTGCCTTTGTTTTGGCATTGCTGCTAATATCATTTACCATGGATCTTTAAAGGAGTATGCCGTGTTTAATACTTTACTCTACATATCCTATGATGGAACCAACTACAGTGGTTTTCAGATTCAGGAAAATGCACACACTGTTCAGTATGCCCTGGAGCGTGCTTTACGGACAATATACAAGCAGCCGTTACGAATTACCGGTGCCGGCCGCACCGATTCCGGTGTTCATGCCCGTGGACAGGCTGCCAGTTATATGGCGCCATTTCACATTGCTGATGAAAACCTGCCCCATGCTCTCAACGCTCTGCTTCCTGCTGACCTGGTAATAACCAAAGCAGTAAAGGTTAAAGAAGATTTTCATGCCCAGTTTGATGCCCGGCGAAAATTATACAGTTATACGATAGATCGGGCCCCTTTTCCCCAGGTAATGAAAAGGCTGTATAGCTGGCATTTACCCGAGAAGCTAAACCTGGACAGAATGAGAGAAGCAGCCTTGCTTTTTGAAGGAACTCATGATTTTAAAGCTTTTCAGGCAGCAGGCAGTCAGGTTACGGAAACGGAGCGTACATTGTACTACATTGATGTAAAAAACTATCCAAAGGATAAATTAGTGATAATAAGCTTTGAAGGCAGCGGCTTTCTTTATCGAATGGCTCGCCTGATCACGGGCACCATTGTTCGTGCCGGCAGCGGGAAACTCGGTCTTTCGGAGATAAGTAAAGCAATCCAGGGCAGTAATCCTTCAGCCGCCGGTCCTACAGCCCCTTCCTGGGGGCTCTGCCTGGAAAAAGTCATTTATGATCGTGATTATTGATAAAAACGATATTTATTTCTAATGATAATGTCTATAACCGCAGTAAATTAATAATTTAGCTAATAACAGGCAAATATCGGGGTTTTTAGCTTGACAGGGTATAACCGCTATATTAAAATAATGATTGTGGCTTTACTGGAAGAGGTTAAAGGAGAGAATAGAAATGTACAATACATATATGGCTAAAGCTGGTGATATTAAACGAAGCTGGCATATTATTGATGCTGCCGGACGTCCCCTTGGCAGGGTGGCTACAGAAGCAGCAAAAATATTGAAGGGCAAGCATAAGCCGGAATATACTCCTCACCTGGATACCGGTGATCATGTAATAATTTTAAATGCAGGTAAAGTAGTGTTAACCGGGCGAAAACCGGAACAAAAATACTATTACCGTCATTCCGGATATCCTGGAGGTTTGAAGAAAGTCAATTATGCCACTATGCTCGATAAAAAGCCTGACAAAGCAGTTTACATGGCTGTACGTGGCATGCTCCCCCACAACAGACTGGGTCGGGCGATGTTAAAAAAATTACGTGTTTACAGGGATAACCAGCACCCTCACCAGGCTCAGCAGCCGCTGATCGTGGGAGAAGGGCCGGATGAAAATAAGGAAGGAGGCCCTGACTCTTGAGCGAAGTGCAATATTTAGGAACGGGACGCCGTAAAAAATCTGTTGCAAGAGTCCGTCTGCTTTCCGGTAACGGAAGGATCATTATTAACGGTCAAGAGATGGATCAGTATTTCGGACTGGAAACATTAAAGCTGATTGTCAGACAACCGTTGGTTGCCACAGAAACCGTGAACAGTTTTGATGTAATATCCAAGGTGGAAGGTGGAGGTTTTTCCGGGCAGGCCGGGGCAATCAGACATGGAATTGCCCGCGCTCTACTGCAGGCTGACGGTGACTACAGGGCGGTTTTGAAGAAAAACGGCTACCTGACCCGCGATCCGCGTATGAAAGAGCGTAAAAAATATGGCTTAAAAAAAGCTCGCCGTGCTCCGCAATTTTCCAAGCGGTAAATTTTTATTTAGCATATACTGTACATACAACCCGCTGCAGTTTCATTTGATGATTACTGCAGCGGGTTTTAATTTATAGGATAGGATTTCTTGGCCTCAAAAATATGTTAACAGCGGTTGACAAAACATGGTTAAACGAGATATTAACGCTAAGATGGAGAATGGCTGCCGGGAGCTGTTCTTATTGGTCCTATCCGTCTTTCTTGCTCAGTTGTCAAATATGGCGATCTCAATTATAATAAACTTAAGATTCCTTGAAAATATAATAACATGGTTAATGATCAAATTATCCGGTAATGGAATATTTCAGGGCAGCCATTAATGAAGAGGGTAAAAAAATGATAGTTCAGGAGTATATTGAACAGAAGCTTGCACAGGGTGCCGTACATATAACCCTGATTGATCCTTCCCGTCAGGTTCCTGAGGCAGCCGGAAGATTGGCTGAAACGGCTCAGGAAGTAGGCAGTGACCTGATTTTTGTGGGCGGTTCAACCGGGGTTACCCAGCGTTCCCTGACCGAAACAGCCAAAATGGTTAAAGAAAGGACATCTATTCCGGTATTGTTTTTCCCTACCGGGACAGAATCAATTTGCCTAAACCTCGATGCTTTTCTTTTCCTTAGTCTTCTTAACTCACGTAATCCCAAGTTTATCAGCGGCACCCAGTCAAAGGTGGCTTCGGTGCTGAAACAACTGGAAGTTGAAGTTTTATCAATTGGCTATATCATGGTCGAACCGGGAATGAAGATGGGTGAGATTGGAGAAGCAGACCTTGTTTCCCGAGATAACTTTTGGCATGCTATCGGCTATGCTCTTACAGCCCAGTATATGGGTATGGGATACGTATTCCTTGAGGCGGGTAACGGGGCAGCCCAGCCGGTTCCGGCCGGAATGATCAGGGCAGTAAAAAGAGAACTGACTGTACCGCTGATTGTCGGGGGCGGTATCCGAACGGCAATCGATGCCCGCCGGGTGCGCCAGGCTGGTGCTGATATAGTGGTAACCGGAACAGTTATCGAAACAGCAGGCTACCGTGAACGATTACGTTCTATTTTGAGCGCCTTGAAAGAGTAAGGGCTCGTCCGTTTACCTGGCGCATTCGCCACCACGGCCGGTAATCGTCTCCAGGGCATGGTCAAGAATCGGAGTGATAACAGCCAGGCATTCGGCTACTGCCTTTGGACTGCCGGGGAGATTGATGATCAGGGTTGATCCGCTGATTCCGGCTACTCCCCTGGACAGCATTGCCCGGGCTGTTGCCACAGCTGTTTCCCGGCGAATCGCTTCTGCAATACCTGGTACTTCCCGATCTATCACTGCAAGGGTGGCCTCTGGTGTAACATCGCGGGGGCTTAAACCGGTTCCGCCGGTGGTAAATATAGCATCAATTCCCCTGGAACTCATATCCCGCATTGCTTCGGCCAGGGCTGCCTGTTCGTCTGCGATGATTACTGAAGATATAATATCACCCCAGGGCAGTAAAATTTCACTTATCGCCGGTCCACTGCGGTCTTCCCGTTCCCCAACGGCGCCCTTATCACTGGCAGTAATTATTCCGAAACGGTAAGAATTTTTAATATCCAGTGTATCGCCAACCATAATCTTGCCTTCCTGTAAAACCTCGGTAAAAATTCCTTCCCGGGGCATAACACAATCACCGGCCTGGTAATAGATGGCACAGCGGTCGTGACATTCCTTGCCGATCTGAGTTACCCTTAAAACAGCATCAGAACCGGCCTGCAGCCTGGTTCCAAGCGGAAGGCTTACTAAATCAATGCCTCTCGTGGTCAGGTTTTCAGCGAAATCACCGGGGCCGACATCAAGACCCCGGGCGGTCATTTTAGCAATACTCTCTTCTGCCAGAAGGCTAACCTGACGGTGGGCAAATCCGGCATGAGCATCATCTTTAAGGCCCTGATTTTTAATTAATATACTTTCGCCAATATTATTTTTGCGCTGCCCCTTTTCCGCACTGGTGCATACGGCTACAATTTCAGCCATTAGTGTTGCTCCCGGCGGTAGTGCCCGGAGCGCCCCCCCTTCTTTTCTATTAAGTGTATATTATTAATGGTCATATTCTTATCAACGGCCTTACACATATCATATATGGTCAGGGCCGCTGCACTTACTCCGGTTAATGCTTCCATTTCCACACCAGTTTGACCGGTCAGCTTAACCCTGACCCCAATTTCGATTTTTGCCGGTTCTTCCTCAACCGGTTCAAAATCAACTTCTACCCCGGAAACACCCAGTGGATGTGCCATGGGGATTAAACGGCCGGTATCCTTAACGGCCATAACTGCTGCCACCTGGGCCACACTGAGTACATCGCCTTTTGATATACCGCCTTTCATGATCAGG
Source organism: Syntrophomonadaceae bacterium (assembly GCA_007128625.1). Taxonomy (GTDB): domain Bacteria; phylum Bacillota; class Dethiobacteria; order DTU022; family DTU022; genus B1SED10-74M. The sequence continues at coordinate 12,313 of SKXC01000019.1, forward strand.
GCCAGGGTTCTAGAAGCCATGGTTATTTCACCCCTGGCATATGCTTCACGACTGGTCTGTTCTTTACCCGACACGTCGACCATTTTGGGACGGCCTGATTTATCAAAGTGGGTTAACTCTTCATCACAGCCGGTAGAAGTGCTGTCAAAGCGATCGTTACCGGCAATATCTTTCTTGTTTGCTTTAAAAAAATGGTTGTAAATAAAATCAGCCAGGGTGGTATAGTCATTTATATCGATAACGGGGATACTAAGGTTAAGGTCTTTTCTGTCGGTAATAACCGCGACAGTATTGGTAAGCAACATGGGCTCCGGGTTTAGGTCTCGGCGAACAAGCTCAATTTTTGGATCGTCACTTTTTTTATTGCCTTCAATAATAATCAAATCAATATCTCTCAACAGTTCGGCGGCGGCTTCATTACCGCTTTTGCCCCTGTCGTAACCGAATAAAAAGTAACCCTCAGGGGTGGTTAATCCCGAAATATCGGCGCCGGCCCTGGCAAAACGCCAGCTGTCCTTGCCGGGAATGTCAATATCATAATGCTGCAGATGTCCTTTCAGGGCAGCTACCCGCAGGCCGTATTTTTTTAATTCAGGCAGCACTTTTTCGAGTATTGTTGTCTTGCCCGTTTTTGAACAAGCAGATACCAGATGAATCATTACTGGCGGCAAATCATCACCCCCGTCAATTGATATTTTTAATCAGTAAAGCTTCTAATTATAAAGACTTATTTTAGCTTGTTTTAAAAATAAGCCTTAATATTTAATTTAACCTCCAGTTCTGGACATGGTGCGCATTTTCCCCGGTTTAACTGCACCGCATTTGCCATCAGCATCCATCTGGTGTTCAGCCGGCTTGCTGTTTAATACTTTTTTAATCAAAGCCTGCAGTGCTTTCTTATCATTAATAAAAGGCTGAACAGGTTCTTCATCCTGCCAGTACAAACAGGCTTTAAGCGAGCCTTCAGGGGTCAGGCGCAGGCGATTGCAGGTGCTGCAGAAGTGTTTACTGATTGGATGAATCAGGCCAATTGTCCCTTTGCCCCCGGTAATGCTGTAGGATTCAGCGGGCCCGGCTCCACCGGGCAGTGGTACAGGGGTCAAGGTGAGTCCGGCGTTCTTTGCCGTGGCCCGGATATGATCAAGGGGCAGGTAATGATTACTGTAACCATGGTCATGATCGCCAATCGGCATATATTCGATAAAACGAATATGCAGTGGTTTTTCACAGGCTAAATGCAGGAAATCAAGCACTTCATCATCATTGATTCCTTTCATCAGGACCGTATTCAGTTTAACCGGTTTTAAATCATACTGCAGGGCTGCTTCAATGCCCTCCAGGGCATCATGCAATTCACCACAGCGGGTGATGCTGCGGTATTTAACCGGGTTAAGTGAATCAAGGCTTATATTTACCCGGTTCAGACCCGCTCCTTTTAGTTCTGCAGCATAATGGGGAAGCAGGGTGCCATTAGTAGTCATGGCCAGATCTTTAATTCCGGGAACAGCAGTAATTTTCCTGATCAGTTCAACAAGATCTTTTCGAACCAGTGGTTCCCCGCCTGTCAGCCGAATTTTATTAATACCCAGTTCCGCTCCGGCAGAAACTACTTTAACAATATCCTCATAGCTTAAAATTGCACTGTGTGAAGTCTGATCGATACCATCAGCGTCCATGCAGTACAAACAGCGCAGGTTACAGCGGTCAGTTACTGAAATTCTTAAATAATCGTGTTTTCTTCCATGTCCGTCGATTAATGGCATAGGTTTTTAGCTCCTTACTCTTAAAAATTTTACAGCTATGACATCTCCAGCTCTGATTATATGATAAACTAAACAATTTCAAAACAAACCTGATCATACATGTAAACCAGGCAAACATTTAAAACCTTATCTTTTATCTCTTTTCCATTATTTTTCCGGCATCCCTCATGTTGTAGCCGCCCATGTTTTCTACCTGCTTTTGAAATTTAGGATCTCTAATTATATTAAGCAGTATTTTTGATTCAGGGCTGTTGTAAAAAGGATCACTCATTAAAAGGTCATAACGTTCTTCTATAAGGGGGACAAAGTCAAGACAAAAAGCTTCTGCTGCCGGTTTAATACCCAGACCTACCCGGGCAGTTCCGGCTGCTACGGCTGCTGCTACATTCAGATGGCTGTATTCTTCCCGTTCATAACCGTAAATATGGTCAGAAGTTAAATTTGCTTCCTTGAGCAGGTGGTCGAAGAGCACCCGGGTGCCGGCACCTTTCTGACGGTTAATAAAACTAATTTTTTTTGCAGCCAGATGATTAACCGTTTTTATGCCGTCTGGATTGCCTTTGGGAACGATCCAGCCCTGCATCCTGTAGACCAGGTTCACAAGATGAACCTTTTCTCCCGGGAGCATTTTTTCTATATAAGGCCAGTTATATTCTTCAGTATCCGGATCGAACAGGTGGACCCCGGCAAAATGAGATTGGCCGCGTCCAACGGCATTGATTCCTCCCATACTGCCCAGGTGGGCGGAAGAAAGACTGTAATGTGAATCTTGTTCTTTAAGTGCTGTGGCCAAAAGATCAATGATCAGGTCGTGGCTGCCGGCCGCCAAAAGATTACAGTTTAGTTCAGCCTGCGGCCTGTACAGTTCCAGTTCAACTGTCTCATCTTGTTCATAACCTAGAGAGTGGGCAGGAATTATTAGTAAGCCGTCGGCCCGGACTAAAGACATGGTAACTCCTGCGCCCCTGGTCAGGGGATTGGCAATGTAGCGGCCGTTAACAAAGCCAACGTTCATCCTGACGAATTCCTCCATCCCCATTTCTGAAACTACCCTTCGGCCAAGAGTTACATTTAGTTTTTCCCTTTGGGGCAGTGGTAAACCAAAATAGCGGAATACCAGTGGTGAAACGAACCATTCCAGGCTCAGGTAGGCAGAAACCGGGTAGCCTGGCAGGCCGATAACCGGCTTTTGATCTATTTTCCCGAGAATAGTCGGTTTTCCAGGGCGGGTGGCTACTCCATGTAAAAATACTTCCCCGAGTTCTTCAATAACAGAAAATGTATAGTCTTTTTCTCCGGCCGATGATCCTGCATTAACTATAACCAGGTCTGCAATTTCCAGGGCACCGGTTATTGCTTCGCGGATCAAAGCAGGATCGTCGGGCACGCTGGGGCGGATAACAGGTTCTGCACCCCACTGCTGCAGAAAAGATGAGATTACGGTGCTGTTAAAGTCCGGTATGCTGCCCTTATCCCGTTTTTTAGCGGGATCAACAATTTCAGTTCCACTGGGAATTATGGCTGCTTTTGGTTTTGCTATTAATTCAAGTTCCGTAATGCCCCCGGCCAGCAGGGCGCCCAGATCGGGAGGCCGCAGGCAGTGCCGGGCAGGAACGATCAATTCACCGGCTACTACATCTTCTCCAACAGCTCTCACATACTGCCATGGAGGAGCCGGTGCCAGTATTTCTGCCTGTTTATCTTTGAGAAACTGGATGTCTTCTACCTTGATCACAGCGTCAAATCCGTTGGGGAGCGGTTCACCCGTATTGATGCTGCAGTATTCTATATCCGGTTCGAGGCGAAGAGGATTTTGATCTGCAGCCCCGAAAGTCTTTTCAGCCTTAACGGCAATACCGTCCATGGCTGCAGAATGGTAAGCGGGCATAGAAAATCTGGCAAAAACAGCTTCGGCGGTAATCCGGCCCAGGGCATCAGCGACAGCAGCAGTTTCAGTACGGCGGGGTATTTCAACTGCGGCCATAAACTTTGCCAGGGCTTCCTGCCTGGGGGTGTTACTTAGATAAACTTTTCGCAACAGGCACCTCCGAGATTATTTTTTCTTTCAATCAATCCCAAATTTCAACTTCTACAGAATCACCGGCACTCAAACCTTCCTTTGCAGATTCAATAACCAGCAGCCCGTCTGCTTCAGCCAGCGTCCGGAGCATGCCGGAGCGTCCGAAAACAGGGATGGCACTCAGCCCACCGGGTGTTTCCTCCAGTTTAACCCGCACGTAATCTGTCCGTCCGGACCGTGAGGATATATTGCGGGCCAGTACTGCTTTAACAGAGGGCCTAAAATGTCTCAATTCCCTTGCTGTCAGGCAATCTATAATTGCTTTACCGAATATTGCAAAGATATTTAAGGCAGATACTGGATGCCCGGGCAGGCCTAAAACCGGCTTGCCGTCGCAGCTGCCCAGAAGAGTAGGCTTTCCCGGTTGAATGGAAATGCCTTCCACAAGCAGTCCGGGTTTACCCAGCATTTCTATTGTTCGAGCTGTGTAATCGCGGGTTCCCACTGAACTGCCGCCGGAAAAAACCAGGAAGTCAACTTCATCAAGCATGGATCGGCTTTTTTCTAAAAATACTTCAAACTGATCGGGCAGGATACCGCCGTATTTAACCGTGGTTCCCTTCTGTTTGGCCAGATAAAGCAAAGCCGGAGCATTGCTGTCCCTGATTTGACCGGGTCTAAGTTCAGTTTTACTGTAGTCGACCAGTTCATCGCCGGTGGAGAAAAACCCGACCACTGGTTTACGATGGACATCAACTTCACTTATGCCGAGTGAGGCCAGCATGCCAATTTCCGGTGAACGCAGCCGGCGCCCTTTTAGCAATGCAACATCGCCTTTTTTCAGATCTTCACCGCTGTGAATAACATTTTCACCTGGAGCCACCTGGCGGAAACACTGCATCATAGTTCCGGTCAGTTCAGTATCTTCGATCATAATTACAGCATCGGCTTCTTCAGGAAGCATTCCCCCGGTGTGAACCAGGCAGCACTGGCCCTTTTTGATTGAAGGAGCAACCCGGCCCATCAAAACCTCGCCGATATTATCAAGGATGGCCGGAATTCCTTCACCGGCCCCAAATGTGTCACTGGCCTTAACAGCATAGCCGTCAACTGTCGAGCGGTTGAAGTCAGGAACATTTTCGGGGGCATTAATTGTTTTCCCCAGGGTGTATCCCCCTGCTTTTTCCAGGCTTACTTTGTGAAATTCCAGCGGTGCAAATTGTTTGGATATAATGTTTAAAACATCTTCAGGAGCGGTTACCCGCATTAGTTTCATAAAAACACCTCTGGTTCAATATAAAAAAACCGCGCCTCCACAATCAAGAAAACGCGGCCTTGATGGCATAGTCTCCTTTCCAAGTACGGGAGGCGGAGGGATTTCTCCCCCAACCCAGGCCTTCCACCATAGCTTGCATGCAGCTGTAGGTGAGCAGGCTCGGAGTCTGTGATTTATAATTAAATTTCCTTAAAGATAGTATAACACATTTTTATTAATTCGGAAACAGCAGCAAACCGGGCTCGTCAGGGTGGTAACTATGTTTGCTCATTTTACCAGTTTGCTTTTTTATTTGAAATTACTTTCATTGTTTGGCAGGGAAGCTGAATCTCCCCTGTCTTCAAAAACCCGCATTACTGCCTGCAGGGACACAATTAAGCTTTCTCTTTCGGCAGGATCGAGACGTCGGGCCAGATTATTGAAGCGCAGTGAACGTCTTTCAAAAACAAGGCGGGCAAGCTGCCGTCCATATGAAGTCAGGGTAATCCGGACTACCCTTCGATCTTTTTCGTCCCCGTATCTTTTAACCAGGTTAAGATTAACCAGTCGGTTAACCAGCCGGGTCGCTGCACTTTCAGCCAGGTATATTTCCGAACTCAATTTACCCATAGTCAGGCTGTCTTTAAAGTAAAGCACAAGCAGAGCATTGATCTGGCCGGGCGTGATACCCAGGCCGGTCAGTTCACGGCTTTCTTCTGCATTCAGGTAATGCATGAGTTTGGGGAAAATAGTCTGAATGGCCGAAGTAAAATTTTCAAGGTCCTGGTATTGATTACCCATGAATACAGCTCCCGCCTGCATTTAAGTAAGAGGTTGTCAACCATATTTATACTTTTATCAATAATGTTTGATCATAGGTTAGGGTATATGCATAAATATGTCAAGCCA
>SKXC01000154.1 GCA_007128625.1 Syntrophomonadaceae bacterium
AGGCTCCCTGTAAAAACAGACAAACCGATCCCCAAAGAGCTGGTTTTCCCGGCCATAGACGAAATCAGCAAAGTGGAAGTTAGCGGGCCGGTGCAAATTGGTACAGTGATCATTAAAAACCTGCTCGGAACAAAATCAAATGTAGTTGCCACCAGGAGTCTATAGCCTTTGCCATAAGCCCGATTTCCATTTAAATTATTCATCCTGTAAACCTGCCCCAGTAAACCGCAAAAGAATAATGAGTCATAATCTATAATCTCCGCGGACTTTCACCGCCAGGCCAATACCCATGCCGGGCCTTTAAATTAATGCCCATGCAATGCGGATAATAAAAGAAACACGGCCTTCAATCCGTGCTTCTTTCCTTTGAATACTGCTGGTGTCGGGAGGGGGACTTGAACCCCCATGGTATAAACCACACGGCCCTCAACCGTGCGCGTCTGCCAATTCCGCCACCCCGACATATATTTACCTTTACTTTTAAGATTATAAGGTTTTCTATAAAGCCCGTCAAGAACCAGATTAGCTTTATTGTCCAATTGTTATTTGCTTTAAAGGGTTTTTTGTATTTAAAGCGAAAATATAACAAGTAATTACTTTATGGATAATAAAGATTATGAAATTCCCGGCTCAGCCGTTTGATTATTAAATATGACAATAGTTATTCAAGCTAAAAAGTGTCAAGAACCCCTGTCCCACTGACTCTTTGGAGGAAAGATTATGGCCCTTTTAACTGTTCCGGAGGAAATAACCGAGCCGGAAAAAATTTACCTTACCGGTAATGAATATGTGTCGCTGCCGCAAATTGATCCTGCAGGCGGAATAAAATCTGTTAATGTCCTGAGACTGGATCACCGCGGTTTGCTGGAATTTACCGGCAGCGACAAGGAACCTCTGCTGAAACCATTGATTGAGATTGACGGAAAGGTACTGGATCCGGGCACTGATATGACCTGGGATTATAAGCTGGACTGGCTGCCTGCTTTTACCATGACCAACCAGGACAAGCTAACCGTGGAAGGTGAAATTTTTGCCCCGCCTGGTTTTAAAGGTTTTTGTTTCCGCTTATCATGCACTAATGGCAGTGACAAGCCGCTTTCTGTCCGCCTGGGCTGGCAGGGCTGCTGGGACAGCTTCAACTATATTGTTTTTAGCCGCCGGCCTTTTAAGGACAGGGGCGATATTTACTACGATCAGTGGACGGGCAGCTTGATTCTGGAAGGATCAACCGGGTTGCCATTGGCAGCCCTCGCCCTGGCAGTAGAGCCACAGGCAAAGTGGGATTATGATCAGGATAGCGGCCGGTTTAGTGCCTACCAGGAGTTAAATTTAGAACCCGGCAAGCATTGTGAAATTCGGATTTATGCGGCAGTGAACATGGATGCTGATGGGGCAGGAACAACAGCTATTGATCTTCGCCGTCGCGGCATAGATGTGCTTAAAGAAACTGCCTGCCAGTGGCTGGAAAAAAGATTGGTGACCACAGAAGAAAGCAGTTTATCTGCTTTGATGAACCAAAACCTATTTTTCTGTTATTTCTTTTCTCTGGCCAGGTCGCTGGACAGTGAAGACCTGGTGCCGGTTACATCACGCAGCCCCCGTTATTATGTTAGCTCGGCTTTTTGGAGCCGGGACACTTTGCTGTGGAGCTTTCCTGCAATAATGATCGCCGATCAGGGCACTGCCAGGGAACTTCTCCTTACTGTTTTTAAGCGCCATATCAAAAATGCCGGTGATCACGCTCACTATATAAACGGCACGGTTCTTTACCCCGGTTTCGAACTAGACCAGCTGGCTGCCTACTTTTTAGCCCTGGAACATTATGTCCGCCACAGCGGTGATTGCTCGATAATCAAAGAAAAAGTTATCAGGGAAGGTTTAAGCATATTGATCGAAAAAGCATTCGATCATTTTGATCCTGATTCTGGTTTGTACAGCACATTTCTCAGTCCTTCTGATGATCCTGTCTCTTATTCCTTTCTTACCTACAATAATGTTTTACTGCAGATTTCATTTGATTTCTTAGCCAGGCTGCAGGCAGAAGAAAGGTGGGCCCATAAAAGCGATTTTGCAATTTTAGCCCGCGAACTTCAGCAGGCTATTTATGATCACTGCATGGTTCAGGGACCTTTTGGAATGATGTTTGCCTGGTCGGTCGACGGTAAGGGCAAATTTTTACTTTACGATAATCCGCCGGGCAGCCTGCAGTTACTAGCTCATTACGGCTTTTGTTCAGTTGACAATACGGTATTTAAAAATACTGTCCACTGGATTCGCTCCTCAAATAACAAGTATTTTCATCAAAACAGCAATTTTGAAGAAGCTGGTTCTTTGCATGCCCCAAATCCATGGCCAATGGGTGCCTGCAACGATTTACTGGCCTGTAACGACGGAGCCGATAATTTTTTGAATCGGGTAAAAATGGACAGCGGTTTTTTCTGTGAAAGTGTCCACCCGGATACAGGCGAGGTTATAACCGGCGCTGCATTTGCCTCGGGCGCCGGGTTTTTAGCTTATGCCATAAAAGAAAAGATGTCGGCAGGCAGGTGCCCTGAACCGCATACAAAAGGAGATGACCTAGTTGAAGGAGATTAAACAGCTGCCACTGTGGGGTAAAATTATTTACGGGACCGGATCGGGTGGTTTTAGCCTAATTGATCGGGTACTGATAACCTGGCTCTTTTATTATTATATTACCAGCCCCATCGAAGGGGTGGAAGCGCTGATGCCGCCTTTCGCTTTTGGGATAATTATGTTTTTAGGACGGGCAGTCGATGCGGTAGCTGACCCGGTAATTGCCCGCTGGTCGGATAATTATAAGAGCCGCCTGGGCCGAAGGATGCCTTTTATGCTCTTTAGCGGAGTAGCATATGCCGCAGTTTTCGTGGCACTTTTTTATCCTCCTGTGGCTGAAACCTCAGCCGTAAATACCGTTTACCTGGCTGTGCTGCTGGGAGTCTATTTTACCCTTTTTACCGCTTATGTCTGTCCTTACCTGGCCCTGCTGCCGGAATTGGCCCGCAGCACGAAAGACCGGGTTGACCTGGCCACCTTCAGGGCTGTTTTTATGCTTCTCGGTGTGGGTGTTGCCCTGATTGGTTCGGGTATATTGATCGGGATGATCGGCTTTCATGGCATGGTCTGGATTATGGCTGTACTGGGCATGGTCCTGCTCTACCTGCCCCTGATCATTAAAGAAAAGGACTATGCCGAAGCAGAACCGGCTACGCTCGGTTTGATCGAAGCAATAAGCACTACCTTCAAAAACCATGCCTTCGTTATTTACCTGATCGGTAATGTTACTTTCTGGCTCGGGTTTAATATCATCACTTTAAATCTTCCTCTTTATGTTACCGTTCTTCTCGGCGGAACCGAAGATGAAGTCTCTATCTTTTTCGGACTGGCTTTTGTAGTAGCCCTGCTCTTTTTCCCGGTTGTAAATATTATGTCCAAAAAAGTAGGCCTGAAAGCGGTGATGATGTTTGCCCTGGTCGCATTTATGGTCCTTTTGCCCCTATTTTTTGTCCTTGGACAGCCGGTTCTTGGTCTAACTCCGGAAATTTTCGGTTATATTCTTATGACCCTGGTTGGACTGCCGCTGGCAGTAATATTTATTATTCCAGATGCCATAGTGGCTGAAGTCTCTGATTTGGAAGAAAAACTGTCAGGTCAAAAGCGTGAAGCAATGTATTTCGGAGCACAGGGCTTTATATTAAAGCTGGCCCTGGGGTTATCGACCATAATTACGGGAGCCCTGCTGCAGCTCTTTGGCAGTACGGCAGCAGAACCACTCGGCATCCAGCTGACCGGCCCGGTTTCAGCCCTCTTTATCCTGATCGGGGTTCTGGTGTTTAGCCGTTACCCGGAAAAAGAGGTCCGGGCCTTCAAGAAAGAGCGCTAACAGGGTCAGTCGTTCCGGTAAACCAACCCATTTCTATTCACAGGATCCCGCTCGATTCTTTTAGCAGATGAGGTGAATACAGTGTCTGAAACCCCCGCCCTGGAAAGGGTGAGAAAATATCTGCAGGAGCACGATCCAAAGCTGGCCCCTGTAGAGCATAAAGAAACAACAAAGACATCGGTTGAAGCTGCCAGAACCCTGAATGTAGAACTGGGCCAGATTGCCAAATCGATTTTGTTCCGCTGTGGAGAAAAGTACGGTCTGTTTGTGGCTGCCGGAGACATGAAAATCAGTGATAAAAAATTAAAGGCCCTGCTTGGCGGCGGCAAAGTAAAGATGGCCAAACCCGATGAGGTTGAAAAGGTTACCGGTTACCAGGTAGGCGGAGTCTGTCCTTTTGATATCGAGGATCACATTCCCATTTACCTGGACCAATCGATGCAGCGCTTTGCTGTTATCTATACCTCGGCCGGTACTCCTAATTCCCTGCTGCCAATTTCACCTGAACAGCTTCAGAAGATTACCGGCGCTATTTTTACAGATATGGCAGCAGTGTAAGCCCGGTTATCGAATGCTTTCTCCATACCCAAGTCTTCTCATAATCTGTTAAGATTGCAGATCCTTTAAAACCGTAGGGTCGAAATTTTCCACCGGCCCCCTGTAGGGTTCGCCGCGCCCAGGCAGGTGCGCTCGCCCCATATGGGTGACCGCTGCAACCGGGCAAAAGTTATAGCAGCGAAGGCAGATGATGCAGTTTCCTTTGGTTTTTATTACTTCGTCTTCATAATATAAATTATCGACCGGGCACATTCGTACACACTCTCCGCAATCAATACAGCTGTTATGATCAATACCGATATCATCCTGGAATTTATGAAAAACCCGGCGAAACGGCAGACGCTGTATAGAACCAAGGCAGAATGAAACCCGGTTAAAGCCTCGTAACGAAACCCTGCCGGAATCGATCTTTTTAGCAAAAATAGCTGCCTGTTTTGCTGCCCTGCCTAAGACTTTAGAGAGGCGCTTATGGTTGTTTGTGTACGGCAGCCTTATAAGGCTTATTGATACATTATTGGGCATCAGAAAATGTTCTCCCCACTGCACACAGAAACCTTTGTCTTTCAGATAATTACCCCCTACCGCTGCTCCATCACCGGACCATAACCACTGGGTACAAAATACAAAAGCCCTTTTCCCGGGCAAAACAGGCAATTGTAAAATAAATTCTTTCATCGTCAGAGGCAAATCAGAGCCGTGAACGGGGTAAGCGAAGCCTGCTATTTCTGAGTCTTGAATTAGCTCCAGGGCCTGATTTATTGAGATGTTTTCTATAGAATAGGCCCGGGCCCTGTAGCCAAGCTTTACAAACTGGCGGATGAGTTCTTCAGAAACCCACCAGGTATTGCCTGTTCCGGAAAAATAGAATATAACTATCTGGCTATGATCACTTTCATTTATAACCACGCTCAATCCTCCATTTAGGGCTGTTCAACGTCTATAAGGTTAGATGCCATCATTAATTTTAGCATAGATCTATTTAATTTTTAATAGACATAGTTTAATTTAAGCCCCTTGTATTGTGGGCAA
>SKXC01000164.1 GCA_007128625.1 Syntrophomonadaceae bacterium
AAGCTTTGCCATGCAGGTCAAGGGTCTTGAGCTTCCGGCATACGACAGCCGGGCCGTCCAGATGACCGGGTTAACCTATGCCACCGCCAACCGCGGAGGCGATCACATCACCGCTTATATCCAGGGTCCCACTTTTGTCGATGCCCCTTTCCTGGTCGTCGAGGACAGTGAAATCAAAGATCCTTTTACTGCCGATCCCGATGAAGTAAAAATAGCAGTTGACCTTGAAGATATGCTTACTACTTTTGACTGTGTCGGTGCCTGCAAGTTTATGGGTCTCTGCCTTAACGCCGAAGATTGGGTTAAACTGGTCAACCTGGCCACCGGCTGGGATTTAAGCGTCGCTGAATATAAACAGGCCGGGGAAAGAGTCTACAACCTGGCCCGCGCCTTCAACAACCGGGAAGGTTTATCGGCAAAAGATGATACTTTGCCAAAAAGACTGCTGGAGGAACCCCTGCCCGATGGTCCCGCCGAAGGTCATGTTAATGAACTCTCCCTTTTGCTTGACCGCTATTACCAGCTGCGCGGCTGGGATCAGCAAACCGGGAAACCGACAGCTGAAAAACTGCGTGACCTTGGACTGGATGAAGTTATACCCGAGCTCTGGAGTTAAAAAAGGAGGTTTTACCAGTGACTGGCTTAAAAGAAAAGCCCTGGCTAAAAAGCTACCGCCTCGGTCCCTATAAACTGGCCCACAGCCTGGAGCCATACCCGGAACTGCCATTGTTTTCTATTCTCGATCAGTCGGCAGAAAACCATCCGCGATCCACGGCCATTGACTATTTGGGCCGGCGTATAACCTACAGGGAACTGAAAGAATATGCCGATAAACTGGCCTGCGCCCTGTCCGGTATGGGAGTAAAAAAAGATGACAAGGTGGCTACCATTCTACCAACCTGCCCCCAGTACATCATTGCCAATTTTGCTATTCTTAAAACAGGCGCCGTTCATGTGCCCTGCAGCATCTTGCATAAAGAAAGGGAGCTGGAATACGAAATTGGTGAATCAGGAGCAGAAATAGTTATCTGCCTGGAAGAACAGGCCGATAAATTAAAAGCAGTCAGGCAGAAAACAAAACTGAAAGAGATCATTGTTACTGCCCTTTCTGACTATACCGGGCACGAGCCGGAGCAGCAAACAGTCCCCGAAGGAACCAAACTGTTTAAAGAACTGATTGACCAACATGAAGCCAGGCCCCCGGCAGTCGATATAACCCCGAAAGAAGATCTGGCCTACCTGGCCTTTACCGGGGGTGCTACGGGAGTGCCCAAAGGGGTTATGCTCACTCACTTTAACCGCTATGCCAATATTCAGCAGGCAATGGCCTGGTCCATGGGTCCACTGGAAAAATCGATACGCGGTAAAGCTTCCATCTGTATAGGGGTCCCTCTTTTTCACTCCTACGGCGACTCAGCAGCGCTTTTTGGCATTTACTGGGGCCTGCGCCTGATCCTGATCCAGGATCCGCGCGATATTGACTCTATCGTTAAAGTGCTGGTTGAAAACCGGCCCTTTATGACTGCCCTGGTTCCAACCCAGTTGATGAAAATGCAGGAAAAAGATCTGCCGCGTTTGCCTATCCAGATTGTATCGGGAGCTTCCCATCTGCCGGTGGAAGTCAGGGAAAGAATAGCTGAAAAAATTAAAATGCCGATATCGGAAGGCTACGGCCTCACCGAAACAAGCCCCCTGACCCACCTGGACCTGACCGGCTTTTCCAAGGTCACCGGTTTTGCCGCCAGGCAGAAATACAGCATCGGCCTGCCTTTACCGGATACAGACATTAAGTTGATTAATGAAGACAATGGTAAAGAGTCTCCATCCGGCGAGCCCGGCCACATGTATATCAAAGGACCGCAGGTAATGAAAGGCTACTGGCCTGAAGATGGAGCGGGCCTGGTCGACGGCTGGCTGCCAACCGGTGACATAGCCAGTATGGATGATGATGGCTACTTTTACATCGTCGACCGGATCAAGGATATGGCCAACGTTTCCGGTTACAAAGTCTATACCGGCACAATTGATGACATCCTGTACCAGCATCCCGCCGTGGCAATGGCGGCAGCGATTGGTATTCCGGACCCGGAGAGGGAAGGCAGTGAAAGAATCAAGGCTTTTGTTGTCCTCAAAGAAGAATATCGCGATAAAATTAGTGCTGAGGAAATCATCGAGTTTTGCCGTGACAAATGTGCTTCTTACGCTGTGCCCCGCCAGGTAGAATTCCGAAGCAGCATGCCGTTTACGGTGACCGAAAAGATTTTCAAAAAACAGCTTCGTGAGGAAGAAATAAAGAAGTCTTCAAAAGAAAATTGAATTAACACCAGATTATAAGCAAGCTCTTTTTATTCGGCACCAGGTTAAAAGAATGTTAACTAATACAGTTTATCAACTACACAATGCCCTTGTTCTTATCGCAAGGAGGCTGCACCTATTTGAAAATCGTGGTAAAACCCTACCTGTTTCTGCAAGAAGCTCTGGGGAAAAAAGAAATATACCTGGATCTGACCGAGGGACTAAACATACAGGGATTGCTGCAGATCCTAAAAACAAACTATGCCCTGCCGGATAAACTTTATACCAATGCAGGATATTTAACCCTCATGGACGGCAAAGAATTAAGGGACATGACAGTGCTTGTCAACGGACATAATATCAAACAGCTGCAGGGAACAGAGACACCTTTAAAAGATGGTGCTGTCGTCAGCCTCTTTCCACCGGTAGCGGGAGGTTAGTATAAATTAATACAATTAGAGCCGGCCAGGTGTCGACTTGTTTTTTTGCCATAACGGCAGATCAGTATCCGGATCATGTCCGCGGTGCAGTTCGGGACCCAGAATCTCTTCAATCACAAACTCACCGGCAAAAACAATTGTCCCTTTTTGCAAATGACCACCCTTTAATTGTCCTTCACTGTCGCCAAGGGTTATATGCAGGTGAACTGCCGGTTTAGAATCTCTCAGGCTCAAATTTCCCAGGCAGCTTACAATTTCCAGGTGTTCATTAAATTCCCGATCCTCATAAACCCTTTTGTCCTGGTTGTAATAGCTAATTACAGCTTTTTCTACAGCACCGATTATTTCCACCCTGGCACACTTAATCTTTTGCTTGGCAGCAAATTCCTGCACGCTTTCAAGCAAATCTCTTTTAAAAGGAACCCTGCCAATCAGGGTCCTCCCCTTTTCTCCTTTTTGATACCACATGCTAATTCCTCCTGTTGAACTGTTTTTCATTGCACCTTCAAAATTATCTTAAGTCATAGAAAACATAGACAGCATTCCACCAATTCCGGTCTATTAACAACTGTATTGTCCAAATCACTTTACTCTTTTCGCGCTTTCTTTTTCCGTCTGACCTTACGCTTTACTCCGGAGGCTGACAAACCCAGGGTCTCTTTTATCTCCTCATAGCCCGGGATCTGTTCATGATATTTGGTAATCAGCTTTTTTAAAGCAGAACGCTGTTTCAAAGTCAGCGACTTACGTGCCTCATACTGTTTGCGCAGAGAATCAGCAAAGCTTGCATCGTCAAAAGTTTTCTTGCCGCGTACTGTCGGTTCCCTGAAGTTTTTCACCTGCTTTAGCAGTTCAATTAGCGGACCGCTTTCATGATCCTCTTCAATCTCTATGGAAAGACCGGCCTCCAGGGCACGTTTATCAAAGTGATCAATCTGGGCAGCATACCGGATCACCAGGTTGTCTAAGGATCGGACCTGGTTTTCACTTAACCTTCTTCCCCTCTCCACCTGTTCGCGTAAACTCCGGGTAAATTCTGCATTGTCATAAGTTTTTTTACCCACTTTGCGGGGTGGTTCAAATGCCACGTTTTCAAGCATCGCCAGTTTAAGCCGGGTTGTTTGATCGGGTGGCTGACTGGCTTTTATTTCCTTGTCGATCAGCTCGGTTAAGCTCATTTCCGCTGCTTTCTCTGCAGTAAGCGATGGTATTTGCTTGTGATAACGGGCTATCACTCTGCGCAAATGGTTTGCCTGACGCTCAGTGACTTCCTCGTTTTTACCCAGCGCCTCACTTATTTCGCGGATAAAAGTTTCATCGCAATAGGTTTTTCGTCCGCTTTTGACCGGTGGATTATAATACTTAATTTCAGAAGCCAACTCAAGCAGGTTATTCAGTTTACTGCTGTCGACATGCACGGTTTTTGCTTGCTTGATCCACTCTTCCAGCCGGATGTAAAAACTGCTGATCATTTCTGTCCAGGGCAGTTTTCCCTCTTCTATATCATCAAGCTCTTCTTCCATCCGGGCGGTAAACCCGACCTCAAAAAGAGCAGGCAGGCGTTCAATGAGAAAATCATTTACCTCCATGCCGGTACTGGTAGGTCGTAAAATACGTTTATCACGTTCAACATATTCTCGGTTATACAGGGTGGTGATTATAGTGGCATAGGTTGAAGGGCGTCCTATCCCTTTTTCTTCAAGGGCCTTAATCAAGCCCGCTTCGCTGTAGCGTTTCGGGGGTTGGGTCTGTTTTTCTTCAGACAACCATTCCAGCACATCAAGGCTTTCACCTTCATCGAGAGGCGGCAAGTAAGACTCGCTTTCATCTTCTTCTTCGCCGGCCCCCCGCCCCCAGACTGCCATGTATCCGGGGAAGGTGATCTTTGAAGCATTGCCATGAAAAACATATTTGTGGGCAGTACTGTCAGTTTCAATCCTGGCAACCGTCTGTTCGATGCGGGCCGGAGCCATCTGGCAGGATACAGTCCGCTTCCAGATCAGGCTGTATAGTTTCAATTCTTTATCACTCAAAACCCCACGCAGCGATTCAGGTTTGCGGGCAGCAGAAGTAGGCCTGATCGCTTCATGCGCTTCCTGGGCTGCACCGCGGCTGCGGTAATAAAAAGGCTTATCAGGAAGGTATTGCCGGCCATAAATATCCTTGATAAGGGTACGCATTTCGTCAACTGCTTCTTTTGCCAAAGAAACAGAATCGGTCCGCATGTAAGTAATCAGGCCCGTGGCTCCTTCTGCCGAATCCAGTTCAACACCTTCATATAGTTTTTGAGCAATAGACATTGTTTGCCTGGGTTGAAAACCGAAAGCATTAGAAGCCGCCTGCTGCAGGGTGGAAGTAATAAAAGGAGGTGCGGGCTGCTTTTTAACTTCCCTGGTCTGAATTGAATCCACGGTAAGCCTGCATTTTTCAAGATCACTGAGCAGATCAGCGGCTAACCCCGGATCATAGATTTCTCCCTTTTTACCGTCGACCTTGACCAGGCGGATTTCAAAAGGATCCTTAGGTTCTGTCTGTTTAGCAACCCGGGCCCCGAAAACCCGGTAGCTTTCTGGAATGAAGGCCATTATTTCTTTTTCTCTTTCACAAACCAGGCGCAGTGCTGCAGTCTGGACCCTGCCGGCGCTGGAACCCCCGCGGATTCTCCGCCATAAAATGGGACTGACCTGGTAACCGACCAGGCGGTCAAGGATGCGGCGCGCCTGCTGGGCATTTACCTT
>SKXC01000162.1 GCA_007128625.1 Syntrophomonadaceae bacterium
TACGGACCGGTCGCCGACAATGCCGGGGGAATTGCTGAAATGGCCGAACTGGAACCGGAAGTGCGGGGAATTACCGATCAACTTGATTCTCTTGGAAATACTACTGCAGCAATCGGCAAGGGTTTTGCAATCGGATCAGCTGCGCTTACCGCCCTGGCCTTATTTACCGCCTATGCCCAGGTAGCGGGACTAGATGTAATTGATATTACCAGTCCCCAGGTTATTGCCGGCCTGCTTATCGGTGGTGGATTAACCTATTTCTTCACTTCCCGGACCATGGAGGCGGTTGGAAATGCCGCTTTCTCTTTGATTGAGGAAATACGCCGCCAGTTTAAGGAGATTCCCGGCCTGATGGAAGGAAAAGCAAAACCTGAATATGCCCGCTGCGTGGATATTAGTACCAAGGCTGCTTTAAAAGAAATGATTATTCCCGGCCTGATGGCTGTGATTGTACCGCTTGCCGTGGGGCTAATCCCTTTTCTCGGTAAAGCCGCTCTCGGTGGTTTGCTGGCAGGTGCCCTGGTTACAGGAGTACTGCAGGCAATTAACATGGCCAATGCAGGCGGGGCCTGGGATAATGCCAAAAAATATATTGAAGCGGGACAGCATGGTGGTAAAGGAAGCGAGGCTCACAAGGCCGCCGTGGTTGGTGATACGGTCGGCGACCCATTCAAGGATACAGCCGGGCCAAGCTTAAACATTTTAATTAAGCTGATGAGTATCGTCGCCTTAGTATTTGCCCCGCTATTTTTTTAAGCCAATTAAGCCCGGCTTCAGGCCGGGCTTTTTTGTGGGAATAAATGTTTCATGGAGGCATCAGGAATGACTGAAAACATGGATTATCGTCAAGCAGGTGTGGATATCGAAGCAGGTGAGGCTGCAGTAGAAAGGATTAAAGGCCTGGCCCGTTCCACTTTCAGGCCGGAAGTTCTCGAGGAACTGGGTGGTTTCGGCGGACTTTTTGCTCCTGGCTGGAAAGGTCTGAAAGAGCCGGTTCTGGTCGCCGGCTGCGACGGGGTGGGCACCAAGCTAAAAATTGCTTTTGCGGCCAATAAACATGATACGGTCGGTATTGACTGCGTGGCCATGTGTGTTAACGATATCCTTGTCCAGGGAGCAGAACCCCTTTTTTTCCTCGATTACCTGGCCCTGGGCAAACTGCAGCCGGAAAGGGTGGAGGAAATTATCTCCGGGATAGCAGAAGGCTGCCGGCAGGCCGGCTGTGCTTTGCTTGGCGGTGAAACAGCTGAAATGCCGGGGTTTTATCCTCCCGGTGAATACGATTTAGCCGGTTTTGCCGTCGGTATGGCCGACCGGTCCGGCATTATTAACGGCTCGACCATTAAGGCCGGTGATGCAGTTGTCGGTTTGGCTTCAAACGGCCTGCACAGTAATGGTTATTCCCTGGCCCGCAAGGTTTTACTCGAAGAGGCAAACCTGTTAATTACCGACTATCAACCCGGCCTCGGAGTCACACTTGCTGAAGAAATGCTCAGGCCGACTCTCGTATATGTCAAACCGGTTTTAGGTGCAATAAGTAAGTTTTCAGTTAAGGGTATGGCCAATATTACAGGGGGCGGACTGCCCGGTAATTTGCCGCGGATCCTGCCCGCCGGATTGCAGGCAGAAATCGATGTCGGTTCATGGCCGGAGCCGCCTGTATTTGAAATGATCAGTGAACTTGGTCCGGTGAAGCGCGGAGAAATGTTTCGTACCTTTAACATGGGCATCGGTTACGCCCTGGTAGTTACAGAAAAAGAGTCGACTCGTTTAATTGATTATTTTAAAGAGCAGGATTTTTCCGCATACCTGATCGGCCATATTGGTTCCGGTAATGAAAATATTGTTCTCAATAAGATCTGAAAATAAACAATTACAAAGGATTTATGAGGCTGAAAATAGAATTTATTACTGATTTATAGTTATTGCCTGATCATCAAGGCTGGATATTTGTGAAGAGTTAATGCTTGTTGCACTATAAATTTACCGGGAGGAACTTTATATGAAGCGCATAGCCGTTTTTGCTTCCGGTCAGGGTACCAACTTAGAAGCGATCCTGGAAGCGGTTAAAAGTGGCGGTATTTCCGGAGAAGTTGCGCTGGTGATCAGTGACCAGGAAAAAGCACAGGCCCTGCAACGGGCCCAAAGATGGGGAGTCAAAGCCCTTTTTATTAACCCAAAAGAATATAAAAACCGTGAACAGTATGACCAGGTTTTGGTCGATCAGCTTAAAGCGGATAAGATTGACCTGGTGGTACTGGCCGGGTTCATGCGTTTGCTCACACCGCTTTTTGTCCGGGCTTTCCCCTTAAAGATCATGAATATACATCCTTCCCTGCTGCCCGCTTTTCCAGGACTTGAAGGGGTGGAGCAGGCCCTTGCTTACGGGGTTAAAGTAAGCGGCTGCACGGTGCATTTTATCGATGAAGGACTTGATACCGGACCGGTAATTTTACAGGAAGCCGTGCCGGTAATCCAGGAAGATACCATTGAAACCCTGCACCAGCGCATCCATGCTTCCGAATATCGGCTTTATCCGACGGCCATTGATCTATTCTGCCGGGATAAACTAAAAGTGGAGGGAAGAAGGTGTTTAATTATTGATTAATAAAAGAAGGGCCCTGATCAGTGTTTCCGATAAGACGGGAGTAGTGGAACTTGCTTCAGAACTGATCCAGCTTGGTTTTGAAATAATTTCGACCGGGGGAACAGCACGAACCTTACGCGATAACGGTTTAGTTGTAACCGAGGCTTCTGAGGTTACCGGCTTTCCCGAAATCCTGGGGGGCAGGGTTAAAACTTTGCATCCCTA
Source organism: Syntrophomonadaceae bacterium (assembly GCA_007128625.1). Taxonomy (GTDB): domain Bacteria; phylum Bacillota; class Dethiobacteria; order DTU022; family DTU022; genus B1SED10-74M. Next base: position 2,813 of record SKXC01000162.1, read on the forward strand.
CATCCATGCGGCTATCCTGGCCTGCCCGGACCGCGAAGACCAGTGCCTTGAATTAGAAAAACATGGTATTGAACCGATTGAGCTGGTTGTGGTTAACCTTTATCCCTTTGAACAAACTGTTGCCCGGGAAGAAACCGGGCATGCAGAAGCGGTTGAAAATATCGATATCGGCGGTCCGACCATGCTGCGGGCAGCGGCTAAAAATCATGCTTACCTTGCAGTGGTGGTTAATCCGGCTCGTTACGGACCCCTGATTGAAGAGTTAAAAAGCCTGGGTAATGTAAGCGAGCAGACCCGCTTTCGGCTGGCTGCAGAAGCTTTTGCTCATACAGCCGGTTATGACGCAGCTATTTCTTCTTATTTTAACTCCCTCCCACAGTCTGGTTCCGGGCTTTATCCAGAACAGTTGAACTTCTCTTTCAAGAAAGTACAGGATTTACGTTACGGTGAAAATCCCCAACAGGAGGCTGCATTTTACGCTGCTTCCGGAATACCGCGGGGTTTGGCTGCTGCTGATCAACTGCAGGGAAAAGAACTGTCTTTCAATAACCTTAATGATCTGAACGCAGCCTGGGACCTGGTTTTAGAATTTGATGCCCCGACTGCTGTAGCTGTAAAACATGCCAATCCATGTGGAGTAGGCACTGCATCTGATCTTGAGCAGGCTTATAAAATGGCTTTTGAAGCCGACCCTGTATCGATATTTGGCGGTGTTCTGGCTTTGAACCGGACGGTGGATGAAAAAACAGCCAGGGAAATGGAAAAAATATTTTTAGAGGTAATTGCAGCCCCAAAATTTAGCAGCGAAGCCATGTCAGTATTAAAACATAAAAAAGAGATCCGTTTGCTTGAAATAGATCCTTCCAGCGAAAAAAGAGACCGGCTTGATTTAAAAAAGATTGCCGGCGGTATACTGGTCCAGAGCAATGATCATCAGCCGGTTAATGTTACAGACGGCAGGATTGTCACTAATCGTGAGCCGGATGAAAAGGAGTGGACAGCACTGAATTTTGCCCAGAAAGTAGTTAAGCATGTCCGTTCCAATGCCATTGTAATTGCCGGCAGTGCTATGACCTTTGGTGTCGGCGCCGGCCAGATGAGCCGAATCGGGGCGGCCCGGATTGCTCTTGGCCAGGCCGGTGAAAAAGCAAAAGGTGCTGTGCTTGGATCAGATGCATTTTTTCCCTTTCCAGACACAGTTGAAGAGGCGGCCAGGGCAGGTATTACGGCGATCGTCCAGCCGGGTGGATCACAGAAAGATCAGGAATCGATCGATCTTTGCAACCGGTACGGCCTGGCCATGGTTTTTACCGGACGGCGTTATTTTAAACATTAAAGGAGCTGTTTTTCAATGCGTGTGCTGATTGTCGGCGGCGGCGGACGTGAACATACCCTGGCCTGGAAACTGGCCCAGAGTTCACGCCTGGAAAAACTGTATTGTGCACCGGGCAATCCGGGAATTTCGAAAGTGGCAGATTGTGTCGATATAGCTGCTGATGATATCAAAAAGCTTAAAAATTTTGCCCTGCAGGAAAAGATAGACCTGAGTGTAGTCGGCCCGGAAGCGCCACTGGTGCTCGGCCTAACTGACGCTTTTAAAGAAAGCGGATTAAGAGTATTCGGCCCTGATAAAAAAGGGGCAATGTTAGAGGGCAGCAAGGTCTGGGCTAAAGAAAAGATGAAAGAGTGGGGCATCCCATCGGCCGGTTTTGCTGTTTTTGATAATTTTGATCGGGCCCGCAGCCACCTGTCCCATTTTTACGGCGGTCCGGTTGTAATCAAGGCCGACGGGTTGGCAGCCGGCAAAGGGGTAACCGTCGCTTCCGGTCCTGCCGAGGCTGAGCAGGCCCTGTATGACATCATGATCGAAAGAAAATTCGGGGATGCCGGAAGCAGGGTGGTTATCGAAAACTGCTTGAGCGGAGAAGAAGTTTCCGTCCTGGCGGTGACCGACGGAAAAGAACTGGTATTTCTGCCATCTTCACAGGATCACAAGGCGATCGGAGAAGGTGACAGGGGCCCGAATACCGGCGGAATGGGCGCATATTCACCGGCCCCGATCTATACCGATGACCTGGCCAAGAAAACCGAGGAACAGGTTTTCCGACCCCTTCTGAAAGGTTTTAATCAAATGGGCATTGATTTTCGCGGAGTGATCTATGCCGGGCTGATGGTAGCAAAGGATGGCTTTAATGTCCTTGAATTCAATGTCCGTTTTGGTGATCCTGAAGCCCAGGCCTTAATCCCGCGCATGAAGTCCGACCTTTTGCCACTGCTTGAAGCGGCAGCTGAAGGAAATCTTGGAGGACTGCAGGCGGAGTGGAAAAATGATGCGGCAGTATGCGTGGTTATGGCTTCCAGGGGTTATCCGGGCAATTATGATAAAGGGATACCTATTGAAGGGCTGGATAGATTGGAGCAGTCCGGGGACAGACAAGTTGCGGTATTTCATGCCGGCACAGCCTTCAAGGACGACCGCCTGGTTACCTCCGGCGGCAGGGTGCTTGGCGTTACCGCCTGGGACAGTGATTTGCCCGGTGCGCTCAAAAGAGTATACAATGCCTGCGATCAAATAAAATTCGAAGGCTGCTATTACCGCCGCGATATAGCGCACAGGGCCCTTTAAGGATTTTTAGCAGGTTGAAA
>SKXC01000139.1 GCA_007128625.1 Syntrophomonadaceae bacterium
ACTTATCCGGGGGTTAAGTGAACTATAGGGATCCTGAAAAATTATCTGCATTTCTTTGCGCATTTTACGCAAATTACCTTTATCCATGGAGGACAGATCCTTATTTTTAAAGAAAACTTTGCCACCGGTAGGTTTAAACATTCTTATAATAGTCATCCCAGCAGTGGACTTCCCGCAGCCAGACTCACCGACCAGCCCATAGGCCTCCCTGGATTTAATGCCAAAATCTATCCCATCTACGGCTTTAACATGACCGGTTACCCGGGAAAATACCCCGGCTTTAATGGGAAAATATTTTTTTAGACCCTCTACAGTTATTATTTGCTGAGGTGTTCCCATCTATCTCACCTCTTTTGTTTTTTGCTTCTGGTATAGCCAGCACCTGACCTGTCGGGTTGAACCAGTATTAATCAAATCAGGCATTTCATGCTGACAAATGTCCATTACTTTTTTACAGCGTGGATGAAAAGCGCAACCCTGGGGCATTTCCATCGGGTTGGGAACATTACCCGGTATGTAATCAAGCACTTTCTTTTCCTCTTCAAGCTTAGGCTTGGAACTGATCAAGCCGGCAGTATATGGATGCAGCGGCTCGTTGAACAAAGCGTACACATCGGCTTCTTCCACTACTTTGCCCGAATACATAACCACCACATAATCGGCCATTTCAGCAATTACACCCAGATCATGAGTGATAAAAATAATGGCAGTATTTATTTTTTCTTTCAAATCTTTCATTAATTCAAGTATCTGAGCCTGAATGGTAACATCCAAAGCCGTCGTCGGCTCGTCGGCAATAAGCAGTTTAGGGTTACAGGAAAGGGCCATAGCGATCATCGCTCGCTGGCGCATACCTCCACTCAACTGATGTGGATATTCGTTAATAACCTCACCCGGGCGGGGAATACCAACCAGTTCTAACATTTTTACTGCTTCTTTCCAGGCTGCTGATTTATCGAGCCCCTGGTGTAAGCGTATCGCTTCACTGATTTGATCTCCGATTTTATACACCGGGTTTAAAGATGTCATCGGCTCCTGGAATATCATGGCAATGTCGTTGCCCCTGATCCGGCGCATATTATTTGCGTCTATTGAAAGTAAATCGCGGTCTTCAAACCATATCTTACCACCTTCTATTTTACCAGGCGGATACATTATCAACCTCATAATACTCATGCTGGCTACACTTTTTCCACAACCGGACTCCCCAACCACACCTAATACCTCACCTGGTTTTACCTTAAATGAAACATCATCCACCGCACGAATTACAGCATCATCTGTATAGAATGTTGTCCTTAAATTTTCAACCCTTAAGAGTTCGCTCATTAATGCTACCTTCCTTTACATATTAGCACCTTAGTAGTTGTAGTTATATGCTAGCCATACTTTCGTGAACGGGGATCAAGGGCATCTCGCAACCCATCCCCAAGCAAATTAAAGCCAAGAACCATAAAAAAAATGGCCAAACCGGGAAATATTACTAAATGCGGTAATGTGCGCATGTATACCCTTCCGTTACTCAGCATCGCCCCCCACTCCGGGTCCGGAGGTTGAGCGCCCAAACCTAAAAAGCCCAGGCCTGCAGCCCAGAGAATAGAGGTGGCAATCCTAAACGTAGACATTACTATAATCGGTCCCAGGCAGTTGGGTAAAATATGGCGGATGATTATCCTTGCATCACCAATACCCAGCGATTTGGCTGCTGTAATGTAGCCTTCTTCCTTGACAGAAAGGACTGACCCGCGCACCAGGCGGGTATAGATTGGGATGGTGGATATGCCAACCGCAATCATGACCTGTTCCACCCCAACGCCTAAAACAGTCACAACCACAATGGCTAAAAGAATACCGGGAAAGGCGATCAAAATATCGATAATCCGCTGGACAAACAAATCAAACTTACCGCCATAATAACCAGATATTGTCCCGACCGGAATTCCAACTGCCAACCCTATGACCACAGTAATGAACCCAATTGCCAAAGATATCCTGCCGCCATAAAGAATCCGGGTTAAAACATCCCTTCCCTGCCAATCAGTACCCATAATATGTTCACTGGTAGGAGCCTGAAGGGCATTAATCAAATTAAGTTTGATCGGATCATACTGGGTAAGCATTGGTGCAAATATAGAAACAATAAGAAATAAGACCAGGATAAGCAAGCCAATCATGGCCATGCGGTTACGGCGTAAATGGCGCCAAACCTGACGAATCTCTGAATCACTTTTCGGAGTCTGCAGCTGACTTATTTGATCTGTTTTATTATTCATCAGAATCAATCTACCTCCTGGGTGCCATAAGAGATCCTCGGATCGAGCAAAGCGTATATTATATCTACTAGCAGGTTAATCAACACGAATAATAATGCCAAAAGAAGGACAGCTCCCTGCACCACTGCATAATCACGGGTTAGAATTGAATCAACCAGAAGACGGCCAATACCGGGCCAGGTAAAAACTGTTTCGGTCAGCACTGCACCTCCAAGCAGCGTTCCAAATTGCAGACCCATTACAGTGACCACCGGAATCAGGGCATTTTTCAAAGCATGCTTGTATACCACCACTCGTTCAACAAGACCCTTTGAGCGGGCTGTATTAATGTAATCCTGACCTAAAACATCCAGCATACTGGATCGGGTAATCCGGGCGATCAGGGCAGTCGTCGCCAGCCCCAGGGTCATTGCCGGCATAACAAGGTTTTTCCAGGTCTCCATACCGCTTGATGGCAGCCAGCCGAGCTGTACAGAAAAAAGCAACTGGAACATCAACCCAAGCCAGAAGACTGGAATAGCAATACCGGCCAGGGCAAACAGCATGGTGAAGTTGTCAAACAGTGAATAGCGCCTGGTAGCAGAAATAATACCTGCGCCCATACCAAAAATAGTAGCGATGCCCATCGCCGCCACTGTCAAAATCAGGGTATTTGGAAAACGCTCAAATAATTCTTCAGTTACAGGTCTGCGGGTAAAAGATGAGCGGCCCATATCACCCTGCAGAAGATTACTCATATATACATAATACTGCAGGTGAATTGGTTCATCTAACAGGAGCTCGGCACGGACTCTTTCGACATATTCCTGGCTGGCATGAACTCCCGCGACAATCCGAGCGGGGTCTCCGGGAATAAACCGGACGATGGAAAACACAAGGATGGAAACTCCGACTAAAACCGGAATTGCCAGTAAAAGCCTTCTTAATATATAACCATACACTTATCATTAACCCCCATCATGTTTTTCCTATACAAAGTCCCGCTAATTAATATAAATTGATAATGCAATATAGTTAATTCTTTACCGGTGTTAAACAATTCAAAATTTGAAAATGAATAATCACAATTGATTAAAAATAAAAGGGGCAGAGGGCTTAAAGACATTGCAGTGTCCAATGCACCCTGCCCCTAAAACGCTTTTAGAGTATAACCCGTTTAAAACCTTCCGGGCATCCTATACCAAATGTCTTACTCGACAATTCTGGCATCCCAGACAGAGATGTTCTCCAGCGGGTGGTGAATTAATCCTTCAACGCGATCAAGTTCAGCGTTAACTTGAACTTGATTGTACAGGAACAACCACGGTGCATCATCCCATATTAGTTGAATAGCTTCGGCATAGAGCTGCTCTCGCACGCCAGGATCCATCTCTCTTCTTGCCTGTTCAAGAAGGGCGTCAACCTCTTCATTTGCATAATAGGCACGGTTACTTGCCGGGGGCCATTCATCGGAGTGGAACAAGGGATAAAGCCCGTAATCGGCATCCCAGGTTACTGTTCCCCAACCAAGCATATATGCATCATGTTCTGCATCATCAGGATTCTCCTGGTTAATCACCTCAAGAAAAGTCCCCCAGTCAAAAGTGGAAAGATTTGCCTGGATGCCAACTTCTGCCAGCATTCCCTGGACTGTCTCCGCCACAGTTGCATCCATCGGGTAACGACCGGTCGGATGATACAGTTCCATTTCAAAACCATCTTCATAACCGGCTTCAGCCAGCAGTTCCATAGCTCTTTCCGGATCATACTCATAGGGGCCAGCTTGGTGATAACCAAAAACAGCCGGTACGATCGGAGCGGTAGCAGGTTCATATGCACCGGCAAATATGGCATCACAAATGGCCTGCTTGTCTACAGCATAATTTATGGCCTGACGAAGTTCTTGATTATTTTTAAACAGATCACTTTCCATGTTAAAGCCGATATAAATATTGCGGACACTGTCTTCATATACTATATTGATTCCTTCTGCAGCTTCAAGGCGATCAATCTCTGCAAAGGGAATATCCATAACCGCATCAACTTCACCGGTTTCGATCATGATTACCCTGGAACCGCCTTCGGGAACAAATTTGAAGGTAGCTTCTTCGATTTCGGGGGCGCCGCCCCAGTAATCTTCATTTCTTTCCATGACAATTTGTTCACCGCGATCCCACCTGCTGTACTTGAAAGGACCGGTTCCTACCGGTGCAGTAATATCATCTCCTTCTGCAAGTGCGTCTATAGAAGCAGGGCTATGCATAGCAATAAAAGAATGGGACAGGTGGAAAGCCAGTGGTGCAAAAAGTTCATCCATGTTGATCCTGATAGTGTATTCATCAACAACTTCTACATTATCTACTTCACCTAAAAGAAATCCAAAGACAGCTGGGCTTTCTCCTTCAAACTCGCCCTTGCCCATAAAACGGTCTAGGTTATACTTAACTGCTTCAGCATTGAAGGGTTCACCATCATGGAAAGTAACTCCTTCACGCAGCTCAATCAGGTAGGACATACCATCATCTGCCACTTCCCAGTTAACAGCCAGGGCCGGTTCCAATTCACCGTCTTCGTTCAGGTAGAGCAGGTTTTCCACCATATGCTCAGAAACCGTGGCCGCGGGAGCTGAAGTCATCTTCAACGGATCAAGGTTTTCCGGTTCCACACCAATTGCGACTGCAATTTCCTGCGCCACTTCAACAGGCTCCTCGGGATCGACCGGATCTACAGGATCGACTTCTTCAGGTTCACATCCGCTAATCATCAAACCTAACAGCAAAGCCGGAATAATCAGCAAAACTAAAAACTTCTTCACTTAAAAAACCCCCTTGTTTTTTGATACTAATTCTTGATGAAAATGTTCATTATATCGTAATATACCACCTCCCTGATGATTATCTAGTTGCTGTTGTAATGGTTACCATATTTCTTGAGTCTGTAAATACAAATTGTATAATATATTCTATGCATTAAAAAGATGGTTTGTCAACAGCATATATAAGCATACAGCATCTATAAGAGCTTGCAACTAGAAGCTTTTTTCATTACGTCCTGCTTATTCGATCACCTGTACAGGTTCTTTAGAGAGTTCATCCCACTTACCGCAGCGCCCGCCCCAGCGGGCCAGTAATTCGCCATCTAAGGACAAATTGACAACTTCACAAATATTTGGGCAGCCGTCACATTCAAAGCTGCTGGTCTGGTA
>SKXC01000016.1 GCA_007128625.1 Syntrophomonadaceae bacterium
ACGATAGAAGTGGCCCGTTCAAGATCATTCTGGGCACCGGTACTGATATCATTTAAAACCAGCTTTTCAGAAACCCGGCCGCCCAGTAATGTGCTCACCCGGTCAAGCAACTCCGACCGGGTCATATAGTAACGATCCTCTTCGGGAAACATCAAGGTATAACCGCCGGCACGACCGCGGGGGATTATAGATACCTTGTGCACAGGATCAGTGTGAGGGAGCAAATAACCAACCAAAGCATGACCGGCCTCGTGATAAGCAACAATTTTTTTCTCAAAATCACTGATTACCCGGCTTGTTTTCTGGGTGCCGGCTACAACGCGTTCCACAGCTTCTTCCAGCTGTTTCATGCCGATACGTTTTTTGGAAGCACGGGCAGATAATAATGCCGCTTCATTAACCACGTTCTCCAAATCTGCCCCTGTGAATCCTGGCGTACCCCGGGCAACCACTTTTAAATCAACTTCTTCAGATATACGCTTATTTCTGGTATGAACCTTTAAAACTTCAGTTCGCCCTTTCACATCAGGTAAAGTGACTGTGACCTCCCGATCAAAGCGACCCGGTCTGAGCAGGGCAGGGTCGAGAATATCCGGCCGGTTAGTTGCAGCAATGATAATAATTCCTTCGTTAACATCAAAACCGTCCATTTCAACAAGAAGCTGGTTCAAAGTTTGTTCTCTTTCATCATGTCCACCGCCGAGGCCGGCACCACGCTGGCGACCGACGGCATCAATTTCATCTATAAAGACAATGCAGGGAGAGCTTTTCTTGGCGTTTTCGAACATATCCCTCACCCGGGAAGCACCGACTCCAACAAACATTTCAACAAAATCAGAACCGCTGATACTAAAAAAGGGTACACCGGCTTCACCAGCCACGGCACGGGCAAGCAGGGTTTTACCGGTACCGGGGGGGCCAACCAGCAGGATACCTTTCGGAATGCGTGCCCCAATTTCGATGTATTTACGCGGATCCTTAAGAAAGTCTACAATCTCAGAAAGCTCAGCCCTTTCTTCGTCTGCCCCGGCTACGTCGTCAAAAGTAACCTTCTTTTTGTCCGTTTCCTGTAACCGGGCTTTGCTTTTACCAAAATTCATCACTTTGTTGCCACCGCCCTGAGACTGCTGCATAAAGAAGAAAAAGATACCGATTATTAACAAAAATGGTATCATGTAGGTGAGAGCAGTCTGCCACCATTCCGGGGTTCTAGCCGGGTAACTTTCATAATTTATATTTTTATCCAGTAAAATCTCTGAAAGGTTATGATCTTCAGGACGAGTTGTTTCAACTTCTGTTCCGTCAGTGAGCACTGCTTCAATTGAATTACCATGAACTACTACTTTTTCTACTTCATCTCTGTTCACTTTTTGAATAAACTGGTTGTAGCTTATCTCTTCCGGCTGAGTGCCGGTATTAAACATTGTAAACAAGATAACTACCACAAGGATAATTACCAGGTAAAATAATATCTGCCTGACAAATGGGCTCAATAAGTACCCTCCTCTCAATAAAAGCTCTCAAAGCCTAAATAAAATTGTAACACACCGTTAAGATGGAAGCAATAAAATCGGATAACCATTAATTATTTCTCATAAAAGCTGTATAAATGCTAGTTATTTAGAATACAAAGATCAGATAGCTGGCGATATTTTTCATTAAAATCTAAGCCATAACCGACCACAAAGCGATCCGGTATCGTAAAACCACAGTAATCAGGCTTAAATTCCACTTTTCTGCGATCGGGTTTATCAAGCAAGGTGACCACTTTCAAAGAATCCGGGCGCCGGCTGCCTATGTTTTCGACAAGATATTTCATAGTCAGCCCGGTATCTACTATATCTTCCACAATAATTATGTCTTTACCCTGGACACTTTGGTCGAGGTCTTTTAAAATGCGAACCACACCTGAAGATTTAGTACTGGCACCATAACTGGATACAGCTATAAAATCAATTTCCACAGGTTCTTTCATATATCGAATTAAATCGCTCAGGAAAATAACTGCTCCTTTGAGCACAGCAATCAGTAAAGGATTTTTATGCCGGTAATCTTTTGAAATAACTTCAGCCATTTCTTTTATCCGTGATTCAATCTGTTTCGAAGTGAACATGACCTCAATTTTTCCATTTTCTTTTCCCAGGGCAAATTGCTCTGTCATTTTACTAACCACCTTCAAATATTTTAGTAAAAACTATCTACTTTACCGTTTTGCGCATTCTATATTCAAGCAACAAAACATGCTTTGTTTGATTGGTAACCCGGTAAGGATGAGCAATCCTGACTCCCGGAATCCAGAGGATATCTTCCTGTATAGTAACTAAAGGCAAATTTTCGCGCTGGTTTAATGGTATTTTTTGATCGATCAAAAAACTTTTTAACTTTTTGCTGCCTGGAGCTCCCTGGGGATAAAAACGGGCTCCCGGCCACCTTGATCGAACAGTTAAGTTTCCGGGAGGAAGACTGTCATAATCAATATAAGCCTGGTACCTGGAGGGAGGCCAGGACAATTCTTCTACTTTTACCATACGAGCATCAATCAATTCTCCGGCAGATAATAAAGTCTTTCCGGGAACTTTTAAGGATATTTCTACCGGTCTTTTTTTCTTCTGTAAATATTCTCCACTTAATATCAAACGATTATGAGTAAGGAAAATCCATAATCCTCCGGGTAAAGCTATCTGACCAGTAGTTTTATTTCTAAGAATCAATTTAAGGATCTGATCAATATGCTTTCGGTCTAATTGTTTAGAAGAAGAATGCCGATTATGAGCCATACGCAGAATTCTACTGGTCAATGCTTTTGGCAGTACAATTAAATCATTCCTTTTAAAAAAAGTCGCCCCTTTTCCAAACCTGGCTATTTCCTTGTATTTTTTTCTAGCGAAACCTTGCAAAAATAAGCGATCCTCAGCGGCAAGAGCTGCCAGCCTGAAGAGAGCTTCTTTAATGCGGGGGTTGTACTGCTTTTCAATCTGTGGAATTAACTCAAGGCGAATTTTATTGCGGGTATAATCAGTTTCCAGGTTGCTTTTATCAGTAAATGGATCCAAAGAATGATCTCGGCAATAATCTTCAATTTCCCGGCGCCTCAGGCAAAGCAAAGGCCTGATCAGCAGCAAATTTTCTCTTTCATACTTAGGAAGAATTCCCGCTAAACCATCTACTCCTGTACCCCTGATTATATTTAACAAGACCGTTTCAGCCTGATCGTCCAAATGATGGCCCAGGGCCACACAGTGCGCATTATATTTTCGGGCAACATCGAAAAAAAATTGATAACGGGCTAATCTGCCAGCTTCTTCTTCTGTCAGGCCATGCAACCGCTTTAAACTTCGAATATCTACAGTTCTTGTCTCATGTGAAAGCGACCATTTAAAAGCAATATTTTTAACTTCTGCTGCTTCTTCGACGGCCTCAGGCCGTAGACCATGATTAAGGTGTGCCACCACAAGTTTAAGCTTAAACTCGCCGGATATCCTCAGTAACATATGCAGGAGGGCCATAGAATCAGGCCCTCCGGATACAGCCACAATAACCGTTTCCCCTCCAGTTAAAAGGGCATGCTTTTTCACAAAATCTTTAACTGTTTTCAGTTGGGTCAGAACTTATCACAACCTATCAGTCTTATGAAACTATTTTGGTAAAATATGATAAAGATAAAAAAACACCCTGAAGCAGAGTGCCTTTCTGTCTAGTATAATGGCGGTGTTGTTTTACTTAATAAGCTTCACGACAAGAACCACGGCCACCTCTTTTAGATTCGGTGTTACGTTTTAAATCCAATAATCGTTCATCACTCTCTTTTAAGAAGCGGTTCATTTTATCTTCAAACGAGGCTTTATTAACTGCTTGCGGCTTGTTCCGAACCTTTTTATTGTGAGAAGTATAATTATTCTTTGCCTGTTTAATAGACAGACCTATTTTCCCTTTATCTTCAACCGAAAGCACTTTAACCTCGACTTTATCCGCCTTTTTATAAAAATCATTAATATCTTTTACATACTCATCGGCTATCTCAGAAATATGGACAAGTCCTGTTGATCCACCTGGCAGTTCGACAAAAGCACCAAATTTTGTTATGCCTGTTATCACTCCTTCCACAATCTTACCTACTACTATTTCTTCCTTAATGAAAAACTCCTCCTTGTTTTGTTAACTGGTTTTGTTAACTCAGCTTTGATCTATCCAAGATAATGCTATTATAACTTTTTTGATTCTAATGTCAATCCTCTATTTGGAAAATTATTTCACCCGGCTTAACCAGCCCAAGCCTTTTTCGGGCCTGAATTTCAATATAATTAAGATCCTGCAAACGTTCTACCTCTTTTTTGGCTGCTTCCTGAAACTGGATATGTTGCTCTAAATGAGACTCAAGCTCAGCCAATTCTTGTTCAACCTGTTTATAGCGAACATACTGAGTACCGATAATCACTATCAGACCAAAAATCATTATAATACCGATTGTACTGATTAATCTGTATAGAGTGTAATTACTTTCCCTCTGATATCGTGGAAAACTTGAAGAACCTATTTTTTCTTTATTACGCTTAAAAATCATAAGAATCACATCACTCAAATTAAATAAGCACATATATTAAAAAATACAAATAATCAACTTCGTCGGGCATACTATGTAAACCCTGTTATGAGTATCCCCCCATTAGTACTGTTGATACGGCTGTAATTGGGGGGATACTTGATATAAATCATATTCAGTAATTTAAAGCTGCAGGAAAGCTATTTTACTTTTTCTTTTAAAGCTTTGCCTGGCTTAAATGCAGGAACTTTTAGGGCCATGATCTTAATCTTTTCTCCTGTAGCCGGATTGCGTCCTTCACGTTCCTTGCGATTACGAACTTCAAATGTGCCAAATCCTACCAGCTGAACCTTATCACCTTTTAACAATCCCTCGGTAATACTATCTAAAACTGCTTTAACCGCCTTTTCACTGTCTTTCTTGGACATACCTGCTTTCTCTGCAACCAGGTCAATAAGCTCAGTTTTATTCACTGCTAAAGCCCTCCTTAAAATAATATTACACCTAATACAAGGGTTAATTCTACTTACTTAACAAGATTCCTGCTTTATTAACGCATTTTCTTGTTTTTTTTGGCTTCTTCCCACCATGAATCAAGTTTTTCAAGTGAAAAATGAGAAGCCGGAAAACCTTCTTTTTCCGCCTGACTCAATACATATCGGAAGCGCTGTAAAAACTTACTAATGGATTTTCCCAGAGCTAGTTCAGGATTTACGTTCAAAAAGCGGGCAATATTCACTATGGTAAAAATGAAATCTCCAAGCTCTTCTTCTATACTATCCTGGTTTTCGGCTCTGCAGGCTTCCTCAAGCTCAGCTAATTCTTCTCGGGCTTTTTGCAAAGGACCCTGCATACAGGGCCAGTCAAATCCCATATCAGCGGCTTTCTTCTGCAGTTTATAGGCCTTTAACAGGGCAGGTAGCGCATGATCAATAGAAAATGAATCATGTGATTTGTTTTCATTTTGATTATTACGTTCATCTGTTTTGATCTGTTCCCACAGGGCTTTTACCTCTGAAGCGTTAACTGCTTTATCTTTACCAAATACGTGTGGATGACGCCGGATTAACTTGGTCGCGATCCCGTTTACTACCTGGGAAAAATCAAAACGGTTCTCATCTTCAGCAATACTGCTGTGAAAGATTACCTGCAGCAAGACATCACCCAGCTCTTCTTTTAAAGATTCGTCATCCTGTTCGTCTATGGCAGCTATAACCTCGTAGGCTTCCTCAATCAAATATTGTCTTAAACTCCGGTTGGTTTGCTGCTTATCCCAGGGACATCCATTTTCAGAACGTAGTCTGTCCATAATTTCCAGTAAATCACCAACAAGATAGCCCTGATAGGGTGGGGCGACAATTTTAATTTTAACACCCTGTCGGGGAGCCCGTTTAATCAACTGCTGCACTGTTTCTTCACCTGTTAACGGATGGCCGGGAACAGCAAAGCAAATAGTTCCGTAACTTCTTGCAGCTTTAAGCAGGTAACTGCAGATAATCCGGCAAACCCGCCTCCTGTCTATACTAGGTATATATAGAGGATCGAAAGTATGATCATTTTTTTCCCCGGCAAAGTAACGTGCTGCCGGATGCTTTAGGGTCAGGAAATATTTAGACCGATCACTCTTTAAATACCGCCATGCTTCACGGGTCAGGTGCTCATGACTGCCGGGACCCAGACCGACAACTATTATTTCTTCCATTATTAATCCTTTCCACATGATTCTTAAGTTTAATTATATAGTTGGAACATCAAAATAGGATAAAAAAATAGAAGGTAAAGATTGATAAATGTTAAAACCACTTTAGCTGGTAATTTATAATTGAACAGTATTATAACAGTTATTTGCCCTTACAGCTACCGGAAGGCTCGGGTTGTAAAGATATTAACTCTTCTAAAAACATGACCAGAGCAGGAAATTGTGCTGTTAACATGCCTGTTTTTTTTATGGTCAGCTTAAGTGGTTTATTTTTTTTAACAGTTATTATACCTGTTTTAAATAATGAAGTTTTGGTTAATAATTTTGTATTAAATACAGACCCCGGGCTGAACTGAATAGTAGTTTCAACCTGCTGCTGGATAAGCTCTATACCAAGCTTCATGGCCATGACCCGCAGTTCGGCAACTGCAAGCAGGTTTTTTACAGGTTCAAGTGGGGAACCGTAACGATCAATGAGTTCTTCTTCGATTTCCAGCAACTCTTCCTGCGAATTAACATTGTAAATGCGCTGGTAAAAATAAACTTTTTGGGCCTGAGAATTAATGTAAGAAGAAGGGAGGTAGGCATTAACCTGAAGTTCAAGGCGCGGATTTACTGCTTGATCGATTTTTTCATTCTTCAATTCAGCTACCGCCTGATCTAAAAGCTTACAGTATAAATCAAATCCGATGGCAGTAATAAAACCATGCTGTTCGGCACCGAGAATATTACCTGCTCCCCTGATTTCCAAATCGCGGAGAGCTATTTTAAACCCGGAACCCAATTCAGTGAATTCTTTTACCGCTTTCAACCGTTTTTGTGCGGTTTCAGAAACCATTTTATCCTTACGATATGTTAGATAAGCATAAGCCAGGCGGTTTGAACGTCCTACCCGGCCCCGAATCTGGTAAAGCTGGGCCAGCCCAAACTTATCGGCTTCATAAACTATCAGGGTATTAACATTGGGAATATCAAGTCCCGATTCTATGATCGTAGTACAAACCAGGACCTTGTACCTGCCCTCTTGAAAGTCCGACATGATACTTTCAAGGGTTTTTTCTGACATCCTACCATGGCCGATGGCGATTGAAACCTCTGGAAACATTTTCCTAATCTTTTCTGTAAATGATTCGATGTGATCCACCCTGTTAAATACTATAAATACCTGTCCGTCACGGTTGAGTTCACGCTGGACTGCTTCCCGGACAAGATCCTCAGAATATTCAAGAACATACGTCTGGACCGGATAACGATCCTCGGGAGGAGAATCGATAATACTCAAATCCCTGGCACCGGCCATGGAAAGATGAAGAGTTCTCGGAATCGGGGTTGCAGTCATAGAGAGGGTGTCAACTTCCAACCGCATTTGTCTTATTTTTTCCTTTTGCCGAACACCAAAGCGGTGTTCTTCATCAAGAACCAGGAGCCCCAGGTCGTTAAAAGCTAGATCTTTAGACAATAAACGGTGAGTTCCGATAATAATATCAATTTTTCCTGCTGATATATCTTTAATTATCTCTTTTTGATCTGTTTTTGAGACAAAACGGCTCAACTGTGCTGCTCTGACCGGAAAACCTTCGAATCTTTCCCGGAAAGTTCGATAATGCTGCTGAGCAAGGACGGTTGTAGGCACCATAATTATAACCTGCTTACCTTCCATAACAACCTTGAAGGCAGCCCGCATAGCTACTTCAGTTTTACCATAACCTACATCACCACAAATCAGGCGATCCATGGGATGCTGTTTTTCAAGATCAGCTTTCACATCCTTAATTGCCTGCAATTGATCAGCCGTTTCTTCATAAGGAAAATGTATCTCGAATTCTTGCTGCCAGGGATGATCCGACCCAAAGCTATATCCTTCAACAGCCTGGCGGGAAGCGTAAAGTGAAAGTAGTTCCTGGGCCAGTTCTCCGATTGAAGTGTTAACTTTTTTCTTTAACCTCTGCCATTCTCCTCCACCAAGACTATGCAACCGGGGAGATGGACCTCCTCCTCCGGAATACTTTTGAATTAAACTGATCTGATCAATTGGAAGGTATAATCTATCCGAACCCCTGTATTTTAACAGCAGGTAATCACGCATTACACCATCTATTTCAAGTGTGCTCAGTCCCTGGTATTTAGCAATACCATGCATTTCATGAACTACAAAATCACCGGGCGAAAGGTCACGGTAATCAGTAAGGCGAATTCCATCTTGCTGCCTCAGGCTCTTCTTCTTTTTGTGCCGAGGCAAAAGATTCTTTTCGGTAATAAGGACCAGCTGCAATCCAGGAATAATTAGACCTTCTTCCAAACTGCCATCAACAACCAGGGGACGGGGAAGACAATCATTTAAAAACGGTTCATCAGAAAATGTCTCCGTCATGGCAGACATCCCGAAAACACCTTGTTCAGACAATTGTTCCAGTAAATTTAGCCCCCGTTGTCTTGAAGAACTCATAAGATATACCTGGTAACCATTTTTAAGCCAATTTTTGTACTCATTTTTTAACAGATCCCAGTGGCCATGATAATAAGGTGTACTCTTGGTTTCCAGGTTAAATGTGTCTCTTGCTTTAAAGATACCACCAGTCCCGGGAAATAGAGAACAGCTGATCAATGGACATGGGAGTTTTGAAAACAGCTCTTGTTCATTCCACAACAGCTTATCAGCTGATCCCAGCATTTCTTTTTCTACAAGCGAACTGTTAAAATTATTTTCAACTTCACGGCGAGTGCCCTCACCCGCTTCAGACACTGTGGATGGATCTTCGACAAAAACAATGAACTCAGGCGGCAAATAATCAAGCATAGAAGCGCCAAAATCATAAAAGAAAGGAAAATAGCTGCTTAAATAATCCAGGCCGTCCGGTTGGGCCAGCCTCTCCAGGTGAAGGTTAACTGCCTGTTTTAATTTTTCAGCTGCTTCTTTTTCACCCCGCCTGCTGAGTTTTGAAAAAGCCTGGTTCAATTGATCTCGAATTAATTTTTCACCATACCGGTATATTTTATCGGTTAAAACCAGTTCTCTGGCAGGCATGACCACTGCCTCAGTTAAAGTATGGTTAGATCGCTGATTAGAAGGATCGTACAGGCGCAGGGATTGAATAGTTTCATCAAATAGTTCCAGGCGAAAGGGCAGCTGGTAACCCGGTGGATATATATCGATTATATCACCACGGGCACTAAACTGGCCTTTGATTTCTGTTAATGAAACCCTCTGATAATCTCTTTCAACAAGCCGGCTAATCAATTCCTGCTGATCGATCTGCTGACCGGGTTGAAGATGTAACCTAAATTCATTCCAACAACTCACCGGGAGCATTTTGGAGAGCAAAGAACTAATTGTGGTCAAATAAATTCCTTCCTCTCCACGGTATAACCATTCCAGGAACTGCAAACGCATTTGCTGGTACTCTTCACTGCGCGAAAAAACTTCCCTATTCATTAAATTTTCTCTTGGGGGAAGCAGCCTGATCTGATCAGGGAAAAAGCCGGCCAGGCCTGTATATAATTTTTCCATCCGCTCCACATCAGGGACAACAACCAGGGCTGGCCGTTTACACTGATGGGTGAGGGCAGCCATAAAATAAATTCGGGCGCTGTCATCTAACCCGGTAACCATAGTTCTGTAACCTGACCGGTTAGAAAGTTTAGCCAAAATATTTTTAAAGTTATCTTCTCCAAGCCATATGTCTAAAAATGTGTTTTGCAAAATAAATCCTCCCAAAAATGTTACCGCTCAAATTTGTACACCAAAAAAAGGGGGGAAGAATGATATCCCCCTTACATGCATCAGTAAAGGTGCTGACCTTTATGGTTGCTGCAGCTGTTTTTAAGTTATTTCTTAAAATAATTGTACCTATCTTCTCAGGCAGCGTCAACTACTGGTTCGTTGAAGGTGGAAGCAGGAATATGCTGGATAAAACCATCTCAAAGAGAAGTAAACCCCTGATTATACTTATTCATCGCTGCTTCCAAACCATCCTTGATAAATACAAGGACTGCTTCAAGTGCCCGGTCTAAAGCAGGTTTAATTAAATCACTGTCCGTCCCTTCAAGCGGTTGTAAAACATATTCTGTTGTTTCCATCCAGGGAGGCGGTTTTCCGATACCAATGCGTAACCGCGGAAAATCCTCAGTGTTCAGGGCATTGATAATCGACTGAATACCGCGGTGACCAGCCCCTCCACCTTTTTTTCGCAGGCGAATTGAACCAGGGGGAAGATCAAGATCATCATAAATGACCAGCAGCTCAGAAAGACTGAAATGATAATTACGCATCAACTCATAAACAGCAAGCCCGCTGCGGTTCATATAGGTCAGAGGCTGAGCAAGCATTAATTTTTGGCCGCTGTATTCTGCAACAGCAAGCAAAGACCGGTGCTTTTGAACAGGTTTACCTGTTTTTAAATGGCAGGATAATGCTTCTACAACCTGATAGCCAATGTTATGCCTGCTGCCAAAATACTCCTTTTTGGGATTACCGAGGCCGACAATCAGATGCATTTAATCACTCCAGTACGCCAAAGGCCCCCAGCATGATTAATGCCCCTCAACAAAGGGGCATTTAAGGCTTCCCAGATCCATATTTTCCAGGTTAACTACTTAGCCTTCTTCTTCAGATTCTTCTGCAGCTGTTTCTTCTTCAACAGATTCTTCTGCAGCTTCTTCGCCTTCTTCAAGCTCTTCTTCAACTGCTTCTTCTAACTCTTCTTCAGCCATCGGTGCCAGAACCTGGGCCAGAGTAGTCTCGGGTGGAGTTATTAATTCGATATCACCTTCAAGAATCAGGCTTTCTGCGGTAATGCTGTCACCTATGCCCAATTCAGAAATATCCAGATCAAATTGCTCGGGAATATCAGCCGGTAAACACTTAACCTCAACTTCACGGGTGACCAATGATAGAACTCCGCCTTCATCTGTGCCAACCGGTTCGCCAATAAAGTTCAGATGAACCGATACCTCGATCTTGTCGGTCATTGATATACGAATAAAATCGACATGAAGTATACGATCCTGGTACAGTATATCCCTTTGGATATCCCTGAACATAACAGTTTCCTGACGTGTCTTTTTACCTTTAGATTTGACCTTGAGATCAAGGAGAACATTACTGCCCCCCGTTGTCAAAACCTGCCTTAATGTCCGCCCATCTAAAACCAGGGGGTAATTATCCGCCCCTCTGCCGTAAATAACAGCCGGAACCATATCTTCCCGGCGCAGTTGGTTACGCTGCCCTTTTGTCAAAGACGGGCGTGTATGTACTTCCATTTCCATTCTATCCATTCAATCCAGCCTCCTTCTGAAATAGTATACTGCAGGAAGCAGTTAAAATCAACTCAATCAAACAATTCGCTAACTGAATGCTTTTTTTGAATACGAAGTATCGCTTCGCCAATCAACTGGGCAACTGAAAGAACCTTAAAACAAGGACGAACACCTCTCAGAGTACCCCGATCAACCGGTATAGAGTTAGTATAAACAACCTCGGATATGCAGGAATCACTCAATCTCTTAAGGGCCGGACCGGAGAAAACCGGATGGGTACAACTTGCAAAAACTTCTTTTGCGCCTTCGTTTATCAAAGCCTCTGCACCCTGGGTAATTGTCCCTGCCGTATCAATCATATCATCAATAAAGATTGCCGTTTTATCTTTCACATCTCCAATAATATTCATTATCTCGGATTTATTCGGGGCAGGCCTTTTTTTGTCAATAATTGCGATGGGCATCCCCAGGCGATTGGCTAAATCACGGGCCCTGGTTACCCCTCCCAGATCGGGAGAAACAACCACCCCGTTCTTTATATCCTTTTCTATAAAATAATTAGCTATAATAGGTAAAGCAGTCAAGTGATCAAGGGGAATATTAAAAAAACCCTGGATTTGCCCGGCATGCAGGTCCATAGCAACAACCCGGTTTGCTCCTGCTGCCGTTATCAGGTCAGCTACCATTTTGGCAGTAATTGGATCACGGGCCCGGGTTTTACGATCCTGGCGGGCATAAGCATAATAGGGAATAACTGCGTTAACAGACTTAGCTGAAGCTCTTTTCAGGGCATCAATTATTATTAACAGTTCTAAAATACTGTCATTGATAGGACCGCAAAGTGGTTGAATCAAGAATGCATTGGCGCCGCGAACACTTTCTCCGATACTAATCGATATTTCACCGTCACTAAAACGAGTCACTTCACAGTTGCCTAATGGCACCCCAACAGATCCAGCTATCTCTTCTGCTAATTCCGGGTTTGCACTGCCGCAAAAAATCTTCAGTTCTTCTCCATTGATCACCTTGAACCCTCCTGTAAAGTAAGTCAAAACTTTAGGTTAACCA
Source organism: Syntrophomonadaceae bacterium (assembly GCA_007128625.1). Taxonomy (GTDB): domain Bacteria; phylum Bacillota; class Dethiobacteria; order DTU022; family DTU022; genus B1SED10-74M. Next base: position 12,564 of record SKXC01000016.1, read on the forward strand.
AAAAAGCAATTACCGTTTAAGTAATTCTCTTTTTTATTTAAGTATTCCTGCCGGCTGTATATATTTAAAAACAGGACAATGTTATACCTGCTGACTATTTATCCGACTTTGCGAATTTATATAGGCGAAAGGGCCAATCACTGCACCGCTTTCAATGGTACTTTTTTTAACAACAGAATACTGAACAACTGCATTATTATTAATGAAAGCTTCACTAAGATGGGCCCCGGGCCCAATCAAGCATTCTTCACCAATTACCGTCCCGTTTTCGATGACACAATTAGCCCGAATTACCGTGTCAGAACCAATTTTGACATTACCATCTATGTGAACAGAATCCGGATCATCAATCGTCACTCCGCTTAGCATCAGGGAGTGATTAATTTTTTTTTGGATAATTGATGCCGCTTCAGCTAATTGAATACGGTTATTAATACCCAGCCCTGTCCTGTAATCACCTATACAATAGGCTCCGACACTAAGGCCGTCTTGATGAATCAGGGATAGAATATCGGGTAAATAATATTCATTTTGGGTATTGTCAGTCGTTAAAAGAGGCAAATAATTACGGAGTATTTCAATATCAAAACAGTAAGTGCCGGTATTGATTTCACAAATTTCTTTTTCTTTTTTCGATGCATCTTTATCTTCAACAATACGGGCAACCAGGCGGTTATGGTCACGAATCACCCGACCATAACCGGTAGGATCAGGCACCATAGTGGTAGCTACCACTGCTGCATATTGTTCATGCAGACTTAAGAGCTGTCTTAAATATGAAGCTTCAAGGAGCGGGGTATCTCCACATAACACCAGAAGAGTTCCTGTTTGCGGTAAAACTTTCAGAGCTTGTATTACTGCATGGCCAGTTCCCAGCTGTCGCTTTTGTAAAACATAACTCCACTGATCTCCCAGAGCTTCTTTAACTTGCAACGCGCCATGACCTATAACAATTATAACGTTTTCAGTAAGTTCAGCGGCGCTTTCTAAAATATAGTCAACCATTTTCTTACCGCAAAGCGGATGAAGAACCTTGGGCAGCCGGGAGTGCATACGTTTTCCTTCCCCGGCTGCTAAAACCAGAGCCCAAAGCTGTTTCATAAGCAGCCCCTCCTAATTAAATATATCTGATGCTGCCATTATACTGCAGATTCTCTTAAGGGACAAAGTATGAAACATTTATCATAAATCTTTAGACTCTAACAGCTTCTTTTTGCAGGGCAGCCATATAGGCATCAAAGACTGCTCTTTGAATCTCTCCCCTGGTTTCAACCTTGATCGGATGGGCTATGTCTCTAAAATCACCATTAGGATTACGTTTGCTGGGCATAGCTACAAACAGACCATTATTTCCTTCTATAACCCGTACGTCATGCACTACAAATGATTCATTCAAAGTAACCGATACAATTGCCCTCATCCTGCCTTCCTGAGTTAACCTCCTGATTCGTACATCTGTAACAATCATTTAAACCCACCTTCTCTAATTTAATAATGTTTATATGTTACGACATATCTTAAACCTGTAAATGACTGTATTGGACCAAATCAAGCATCTAGCATTTTAAGCAAATGTGATCAATCTTTATTCCAAGAAAATATTCAGAACTTCATGAGAAATATTTCACTTGAAAATATAAATAAAAGACACCAGCCTGCATATAATTTTTAATTATTTTTAACTGGCAAATATATCCTGTATTTTTGCATTTACCTTAAAAAGCAAGTATAATAAGGTTTTGAAAGTATTTATGTTAAGAAGTTTTGTCCTGTTTAAACCATCATAACCGGCAATTGTTATTATTACTATTATAAAGTTTACTTTTTTTTGTAAGGTAACATGCGAAAAATTAAACAAGTAGGTTTGAAAATTCACAAATAAGGACTGCCTTAATGAAACTTGCTGAGTTTGGACAACTAATTAAGACTCTGCGCAAAACCAGTCTAGATGAATGTGGGAATCCATGGACACGGGCGAGTTTAAGCAGGGCTATTCACTTGACCCAGGATCAACTGGGCAGGTTAGAGAGAGGCGATCGAAAATACCTTGATACACAAACTCTAAACCTTTTGACAAAAGCTTTTAAACTAACCAACCTGGAAAAAAGAGAGTTTCTGTATGCTGCTACAAGCCTGGGAGATGAGAGACTTTTTGAAAACGAAGATCCTGAAAGCCACTTAAACAAACTTATGTGCGAAATGGAAAAACTGCAGGTTCCCGCCCTTTTAATTGATGCCTATTCAGACATAGTAGCTATAAACAAAGCTGCATTAAATTTATTCCTGGTTACTCCAGAATTATTAAACTATCTTAGACAGGTACCGGCAGGTCAAAACCTGATCAATTTATTATACTCTCCAGCATTTGGCTCTAAAGAAATTTTTGGATCATTTTGGAGACGGGTTGCTACTATTGAAATTCTTCTCTTTAGACGTTCAACTTTGCGCTACCGGCATACCGATTATTTCGATTATATTTATAAAATATTGACAGCCAATATACAATTTGACATCGATTGGTATTCCAGTCAAAGAAATGCCGATCACTACGATTTAACTTATGAGCATTTCAATTATAATCATCCCCGCTACGGCCCACTATCTTACCTGGCTTCTGAAACAATCATTAATTCAAGTAAGGGAGAATTATACATGCTTGTATATAATCCTACCAATTCGGTTACCAGTTCGGTCTTTAGAAAATTAGTCGGAGTAAATAGCAATGAGGTTTATAATACAGCAGCCTGGCCGGATAAAGTAATACCTTCAAACGACAGTAATGAACAAACCTTTTAGCCTTGTAGAGTTTGCCTAATTAAAACCAGGTCACTAGTTTTATCAACATCTACACCAAGTTCGATACATTCACATGGAATAGCTCGAGCTTCCAGCTTTAACAAGCGGGACAAATAAGACTCCAGGTCATGCACAGATAGTTTTTTTCGTAAGTACTTTACAATCAGGGTTAAAGGCATTATTCTCATCAGTTTTAACGGTTTTTTCCGGTAAGATATAAACATTTCCAGGCGGGTGTAATTATCTAAAAACCAGTCTGGCCGAAGTAAACAGACATTGCCCCCGGTTACAGCGCCATCTTTAAGGTTAACATATGTTCTTTCAGTTTCCGGAAATCTTGTAAGAAAAGTTTCCCGGTATAAAATGGGGTAATAGAAGTCATGATTGTGCGGAGAGCAAAGTGCTAAAAAATCTTCGATAACCGCAGCATTGATCAAAGGAATGTCACCAGTTGCAACCAGGCAAAGACGTTCCTGGTCAACATGTTCAAAACCGGCAGCCAGGTTGCCAAGCATACTGCCTTTTTCCGGTACTATTTCAAAACTGTATCCTTCAAGCGAAAGCTTTTCCAGGTCTTTACTTGGACCAACTACTGCAATCCTATCAACGGAAGGCGCTTCCTGAAGCGCTTCCAATATATAAGCAAGCATAGGCCTTTGATTAATCATGATAAAGGCTTTATTGAAAACATGCTCTTGATCGGTCAGCGGTTCTGCTTTGCCACCACCAGCTAAAACTACAGCATCAAACATATCGCCACTCCTGACTGTCTCTGATATTTGTCCAGCACAAATATGCCCTGCAACCTTCCTGCTCAACAAGACGGACAGCCATACACGCCAGGGAATAATTGTCAATCAACATGAAAAGAGTCGGCCCACTGCCGGACAAAACCGGTTTAAGCCCCCTGTTTTCAAGTCTTCTTTTTACCTTTTGTATAAGGCCGGAACCTGGCAAGATTGCTGTTTCTAAAGTATTTGTAAATCCACTGCCAATCCATCCCAAAATATTACTTTTAGAGCCCGTCTTAATTGCTTCCACCAGAGGTTGCAGTGAAGGCGTCCCGATTCGACCAGTATCGAAAGAATTATATGCATCAGCAGTCGAAACTCTCAGGCCGTTGGGCAGAGCCAGAACAACCCAAAAAAAAGGAAGAGAGGGTAAAATGCTAAGCTGTTCACCCCGACCGCGTGCTAATGCTGTTCCACCATTCAGGCAGAATGGCACATCAGATCCCAAAATTGATCCAATTTTTAGCAGGGTTTTTTGATCCAACCCAAGATTCCAGTACAGGTTTAAACCCATAAGTGCTGCGGCTGCATCAGAACTGCCACCGGCCAGACCAGCTTCAACCGGTATATTTTTGAATAAATTAATTCTAACACCGGCCAAAGGTTTTTCCACCTGCATCTCTAACAAGGCTGCTGCCCGGCAAACCAGGTTATCCGACCCGGAAAGGTTCTGATCAGTACAAACAAAATGCCAGCCGCTGCCAGAGACTGCTTCAAATAACAGAACATCGGCTAAAGATATTTGCTGCATCACCGATTCTATTTCATGAAAACCATCTGTCCGACGAGCCAGAACAGTCAGTCCAAGATTAATTTTAGCCGGTGCCCTGAGCTTCAAAGTTTTATCCATTTTCAGCTCATTTTCAACAGGCGTTTATTTTCTGTAATTCCCGGTATGCGACCTCTCTTGGCCAGAGCTTTTCCACGAACTTCTTTTATATCCATCGTCATATCTATCGCCGGGGCCCGTGCTATATAACTACCAACCCCAAATGCATCAGTCCCGGCTTCTGCCAACTCGATAATTCTTTCCGGGTTTACTCCACCCGAGACGATAATCTGCACATGCTGGTAACCATTCTGGTCCAGACGAGCTCTTGTTTCTCTGACCAGGTTAGGGGTTACTCCCCCTCTTTCAGAAGGAGTGTCAAGACGAATTCCGCTTAACTGCCGGCCAAGAGCATCTGCGACCCTTAAAGCCTCTTCTGTTTCATCTTTAAATGTATCAACAAGAATTATCCGGGGGGCATCCCTTGGAATAAAACGGTCGTAAGCCTTCGCTAATTCAACAGTATCACCGACGATCAAAAAAGCAGCGTGGGGTATAGTGCCTAAGGGCAATCGCCCGAGCAAAAGAGCTCCCAGGATACAACTACAGGCATCTGCACCCCCAATCACAGCGGCTCTTTCCATTACCGGTGCCACTGCAGGATGCAGATGTCTGGCCCCATAACAGACAACCATCCGATCCCCAGCTGCTGTTTTACAACTATGAGCGGCAGTGGCCCAACCACTTGAACTGGCGAAAATACCCAGTAAAGGGGTTTCATACACGCCAAAATCTCCATAACGCCCTTTTATACGCATAACGACTTCTTTGGACTTCATTGGCTCACCTTCCGGCAAAGCCCA
>SKXC01000101.1 GCA_007128625.1 Syntrophomonadaceae bacterium
CTTTCAACTTTGCGAGCATGCATGGAAGGGAACCAGCGTGCTGTCCTCAAACAGATGGTCACCAGCAGAAGCATAACCGGTACTTCAATCAAGACCCCTACCACCGTAGATAGGGCCGCTCCCGAACCGATCCCAAATACGGTTACCGCCGTAGCAATAGCAACCTCAAAATGGTTGCTGGCCCCGATCATGGATGCAGGAGCCGCCTCCTCATAAGTAAGGCCGATTAGCTTTGCCACAAAATAACCTATGCTGAAAATAAATAGCACCTGGATAATCAGCGGCACTGCAATCATGCCCACACCAAGGGGATTATTAATAATCACGTCGCCCTGGAGCATAAACAGGTAGACCAGGGTCAGCAGCAAGGCCACGATAGAAATCGTGCCCATGTGCTTCAAGAAAACCTGCTCGTACCAGTCAATACCCCTGGTGGCAATCAAGCGTTTGCGGGTAATATACCCTGCAACCAGGGAAACCCCCACATAAAGCATGATACTCAGGAAAATAGTCCAGAAGGGAATTGGCATCTCGGCAATATCGAGCAGGAAATTGCCCAGCGGAGCATAAAGCACCAGCATGGTCAGCGAGTTTATAGCCACCAACACCAGGGTCAATCCCATAAATCCCTTGGCCAGGTAGCTGAAAACCAGGACCATGGCAGTACAGGGAGCAATCCCCAGCAGGATCATCCCGGCCATATATTCTCCGGCTAATTCATACCCGATAAAGGGAGCCCAGATCACCCGGAAAAAAAGCCAGGCAAAAAACAGCATGCTAAAAGGCTTGATCAGCCAGTTAATAACCAGGGTCAATATCACCGCTTTAGGAGCTTTAACCGCGTTGACAACCTCACCAAAATCAATCTGGAGCATGATCGGATACATCATCGCAAACAATAATACGGCGATTGGTATGTTTACCTGCTCCACCTGGATCTCACTTAAAAATTCAGCTGCGCCGGGTATAACCCTGCCCAATCCGATGCCAATCAGAATACATAACGCTACCCAAACTGATAGGTATTTGTGAAAAAAACTAAGTTCATATTCCTGATGTTCTACCACAATAATACCTCCTCAATGGCTTTAAAAGTATATACCAATATATGAATATAGTAACACACTTATTATAAATTTTGCAAGACTTATTTCCTATAAATGTGCTAGAATAAGTTTGATTAGAATTATAATTTAGCATAGAACAACTTATTAAAAATATATCGTACATAACAACCCGGGGCTGGAACTACCCCGGGTTGTTATATGGAAAAATAAAGATTTAACTTATAAAGAAAAACTCAACCTTCTATACTCCAAAACACCTGCTTTTAAAAACAGGTATATAAACTATCTTTTTTTCGATCTTAAAATTCAACCCTAACCGCTTCGCGTGAAGCCGGCTCTTCATCAAGGTTAAAGTAATTTTCCTTCTGAAAACCAAGCATACCGGCAATCAAGACAGTGGGAAACTTTTGAATGGCCGTGTTGTACCTCATGACAGTATCATTGTACGATTGCCTGGCAGAAGCGATCTGCCCTTCTGTGTTGCTCAGTTCATTCTGAAGCTGGCGGAAATTAGCATCGGCTTTAAGCTCAGGGTAGCTCTCAGAAACAGCAAAAAGACTTTTTAAAGCGCCGGTAAGCATATTTTCCGCTCCTGCTTTTTCATTTACATCGGTGGCCTGCATGGCCATATTACGGGCTTTTGTTACATTTTCCAGGGTTTCTTTCTCGTGAGAAGCATACCCTTTTACAGTATTCACCAGGTTAGGTATTAAATCATAGCGCCTTTTTAACTGCACATCAATCTGCGACCAGGCATTTCGCAGCCGCTGGCGAACCCCAACTAAACTGTTGTAGGTCGCAATAGCAAATATGATTACTATCGCTACAATACCAATTACGATCCAAAGTGTCATTGCTCATTTCATCTCCTCTTTGTAATTTGAAAATACAATAAAAACATTTTTAAAGCTGCAGCTCCACAATGTCCCCGTCTTCTAAAACATAGTCGCGGGCTACGGCCTGTCCGTCAAATTTTGAAGAACCCCACACCAGGGCGCTTTTTAGATTCTTTGGAAAATCTTTATGAACCTGGCCGGCAAAATCAAGAACAGTTCCTCCTTTTTTTAGTACAAAAGGACGTTCCATATCGGCCGGCCTGTCAGCAGCTTTTCCGTAAATCCTGATTACTCCGAGTAACTCATAAAGCTTTTCTTTCAGTTCTTCCATACCCATCCCGTTTATAGAAACCTCAAGATAACTGAAATCCGGCATCAACTCTTTCAATACTTCAAGATTTTCTTGTGCTTCAGCATGATCAGCTTTATTAGCAATTACCAGGAAAGGAGTCGGAGCAATTATCTCACCTTCTTCAGAAAGATCTATAACTTCTCTTTCCTGCAGGATTTTCATCAACCCCTCCATTTGTTCCAGGCATTCAGCAGTAGAAATATCGATTATGATTAGCAGTGCATCGGCCTCTTTAAAGGTTCCGATTAAACCGGAAGGAACATTATCCACAGAAAGAGGCGGTGTATCGACCAGCTGAACCCATGTGTCCTTGTAAGGCATCATGCCGGTTGCCGGTATTGCAGTTGTAAAAGGATACTCGGCAACTTTAAGCTTCGCCCTGGTCAGGGAGGTAACCAAAGATGATTTGCCACTGTTAGGATATCCGGCTAAAACTATCTGACCAGCTCCCTGTTTTTCAACACCGAAAGGATCGTAACCCTTGGTGGACTTTTTCTTTTTTCCTTCTTCTTTTACCCTGGCCAGGCGCTTCTTGATATCGCCCTGCAGCTTTTCAGTTCCCTTATGCTTGGGTATTACTGCCAGCATTTCCTCAAGAGCTTTGATCCGATCTTCGGGTGTTTGCGCTTTCTTATATTTTTCTTCAGCTTCGTAATATTGCGGTGTTAAATTGGCAGGCACCGAAAACCCTCCTTGCCAGTATTAATTCCAAATAAACACATTTACATAATAGCATAGAAATGCAAGGTTTTATAGCTTATCCTCGATGTTGCTTGCGATATTTTCTTGACATTTAAACAACTATAGTGCTAAAATGTTTTTGCTTGACAACTTTATGCGCCTGTAGCTCAGGGGGAGAGCGCCTGCTTGACACGCAGGAGGCCCGTGGTTCAAAACCACGCAGGCGCACCAAAAAAACCGGGTTTTTAATCCCGGTTTTTGTTCTTCTAGCAGCTTATTATCTATAAACATTCTAATAAAACATATTAACAGCTGATCCTCATGCCGGTAATCTCCTGCAAGGAATCCAGGCTGGCATCCAGAGCCGAAGCAATTTTATCCATTCCTTCTTTTTCAATAACAATCGGTGGAGCCACCCGCAGGTTAGTTTCATGGGTTTCCTTGGCATAAACGCCGTTTTCAAGCATATTCATACTCAGCTGGTGTCCGTCGTAATTCGGATAAATCTCCACTCCGATCAGCATTCCCCTGCCCCTGACTTCTTTAACCTTGTTTGGATATTTCTTGGCTACCTGCTCAAGCCGTTCTTTTAAATATCTGCCGTTTTCAGCAGAAAGATTGGTAATATTCCGTTTTTCAAGCTCATGAATGGTCAGTAAACCGACAAAAGAAGCCAGTGGATATCCGCCAAAGGTACTTCCTTCACCGTGTGGTTCAAACAGGTCCATAATTTCCTTCTTGCCGCACAGAGAACTAACCGGCAGCACTCCCGAACTCATTGCCTTGCCGATGGTGATCAGGTCCGGTTTTTCCAGCCCGTACAGCTGCCAGGCAAAATCATAACCCGTCCGGCAGTAACCGGTCTGGATTTCATCTAACACAAACAGGGCATTGTTCGCTTTGCACAGTTTCTGAACATCGCTGAGGTAATTGTCATCTGGGATAAAAATACCTGCTTCCGCCTGAATCGGTTCAATAAATACGGCAGCTATATCACCGTCGTGCTCTTTGAATTTTACTGCCAGGGCATCAAGATCATTGAAGGGGACTTGTTCAAAACCGGCCATCAGGGGTTCCAGATCTTTTCTGGTAGTTGGATCATCCATCATTGCCGTGGAGCCAAGGCCCCTGCCGTGGAAAGCATTATGGGCGGTTATGATTATAGGGGTTCCTTTAATGCCTTTGCCATCGCTGCCGCCATAATGTCTGGCCCACTTCCTGATCGCCTTGATGGCAGCCTCATTCGCCTCGGTCCCACTGCTTTTAGGAAGAAACATATCCATCCGGGTGAATTCCTGCAGTTTAACCAACCAGGGACCCAGATAACTGTGAGATATGGAACGGGGAATGGTGGCCATGCCGGCAATAAATTTATTGACATTTTCTGTTATTATGGGGTCTTTGTGGCCAAAAGGTACGGCAGAATAGCAGGCAAGTCCGTCAACGATTTCCAGTTCTTCTTCGCCATTCCCAGTTTCTTTCCGTATCTTTAACATATACGGTTTTGAACCACCGCCCAGGACCACAACCCCGTGGAAAGGCTTGTAAATCCTGGCTCCAAGAGAATCCAGTGCTGCATTGTGTTCTTTTATTGTCCAGTCTTTAATTGGTTTTCCGCTTACTTTGTAATTCTCAATGATCGTGTTCATGGGTATCTCCTGAGCGTAAATTTTTATTGCCTAAAGGCTGAAGCAACAAGCAGGCATTAGTTCATCTTTACCTGGTAAGCCCGCTTAAACTAACAATAGCATTCAAACCGGTGATCTGTAATATGAATACTGTATAAAAATTACGGTTATTTTTTATACTTCTCATATAACTGGATAAAATTTATTCCAGGCCGGCAAAACGATTAAACTCATCCACCACTTCCAGCAAATCGGGAGGCAGCATACTGCGGGCCTTTTCCTCAATTTGGTACGGCACTTCGCCAAAGTAAGCCTGGGCCATGGCCCCGCTCATGCAGGCGATAGTGTCGCTGTCACCGCCAAGTGACACCGCCTTGCGGACAGCATCTTCGAAGTTCTCAGCTTCAAGGAAAGCAATAATTGCCTCGGGAACTGATCCCTGGCAGGTGACATCAAACTGATAGTTGGGACGAATTTGTTCAATAGTCCGGTCAAGGTTATAACCAAACTGCTCCACGATATAGTTTTTGATTTTTCTTTTGCTGTAATCATTCCTGGCCAGGCACACTACCGCCGCAACCGCCTGGGCTCCTTTGATCCCTTCGGGATGGTTGTGCGTAACCGCGGCGCTGCGCTCTGCCTCCTCCAGCACCGTTTGCAGATCA
>SKXC01000130.1 GCA_007128625.1 Syntrophomonadaceae bacterium
ATTATTAATAAGCTGTTATTTCAAAGCAGCAGTTTAACCTGATCATAATCGGAAAGGCTGGAGAAATGATTGCGAATATCTTTAATGTTTGGTTAAGAAAGATAGTTTTGATGGTAATTTTTTATCAACAGGGATGGCGAAATAACTGCTATTCATGAAATGCTGCCCCCGCCACCCGGAACCCCCGATAAGGATTTACCATCCTATTCCAGTGATGGACCGGTTCAGTTTGCTATCGAGATACGGGGAGGACTTGCCCGGGAACTGGGTCTGCAGGTTGGTGATGTTATTGAGCTTCACACTGAATATTTGATGGATTTGGCGGAATAAGGGTAGCTGGAGGAACATGATTTTAAACTATTTTAAACGATCGATCGAGTAGAATTGACAAGTATAACAGAAAATTGCTATAATTTAATCAGTTTAATTCGAACCTGTAATTAATTGGGATTGTAGTGCCACCTGGATATGTCAATTATTGGCTTAACCAGTACAGCAAATTCATATCTGATAAAATAGTGTTTAATAAATGTTATCAGAGGCGACGGCCTGCCGGGCTGTAACTAAACAAAGAAAGGATGACGAACGTGGATCCAAATAGACTTAAGCAAATGAGTTCGTGGATGGGGTTTGTGGGAATCATTTTAATTATTATGGGAGCTTTACAGGCAATCGGTGGTGTCTTTGCTCTTGTGATTGGAGCCATTCCCGGTATTCTTGTAATTATATTGGGAGTTAAGTTACGCGGTGCTAAAAAGTACGCCGATAACCTTGTTGCGGAGGGTGTCAATGATAATTATTGGACCAATTTTAACATGCTGGTCGGTAACCTTAACACCTTCTTTAAGATTCAGGGCATTTTGATTATTATCGGCCTGGTACTGGGGCTTTTGGGGATTATTCTTAGCCTGGTGTTTGGTTTTGTTTTATTTGACCAGATTGATTTTTTTGACCAGTTTAATCAATTTTTTTAGATTACATACCGGGTTTACTACTGCCATGTCCGGTCCCAGGATAACCGGCCTGATTGTCTGCCATGCCTGGTAAATAAGTTGTAATATTTTTGGGGGATGTGTTTAAGTACACATCCCCTTTTTGTGAGCGAATTTAAGGTTCAATAAGTATGCAGGCAGCCTGGGCAGGTCATCACGATCAGCAGGTAAGCATAAAAATGGCTGGGGCGGTAGGATTCGAACCTACGCATGCGGGAACCAAAATCCCGTGCCTTGCCGCTTGGCCACGCCCCAGCATTAGCATAATTATTATCATAAGGAATAATTGGGGTGAGTGATGGGACTCGAACCCACGGCCTCCAGGGCCACAACCTGGCGCTCTAACCAGCTGAGCTACACCCACCATATTGCTTCTTATTGCCGAAATTAATTTTAGCATGCACTGTCTGAAAAGTCAACGCAAATGAGCTTTGTTTAGATTCATATCTCTTAAAAAAGTTGTGTATGGATCAGGCTAAAAGTATGCTATACTTGAAACCAGCAATTATTATCTTATTAATCATAGTGGATATGGAGGATGGTTTCAATGGGCTTTACCGTTGGCAGATTTTTAATTGGTTTAGTTGTAGTAGTAATTGGCGTAATACTGCTTTTGAACAACCTGGTAGAAGGAATAGATATTGATGTCAGGGAGATATTGCAGTTTTGGCCGGTAATTCCTTTAATTCTAGGTATCAGCTGGCTGTTTGCATCATTTGGCTCCACTTCGTCAGAAGAGGGAAAAAAGGTGTTTTTTTCCTGGGGCCAATTTATTACAGCAATTATTGCTATTACCATCGGTGTCCTATTTCTTGGCCGGAACCTGGGATTTTTCGAAGTGGATACCAGGATGTTTTGGAACCTGTTTTGGCCGGCAATTTTAATTTTAATCGGTTTTAGCCTTTTACGCGGACGCTCATCAAGCAGTGGTAAAGGCGGCCGTTTTGCTTTCATGGGTGGAACCAATGTTGGCGGTTCAGAACCGTGGAAACTGGAAAGTGGAAGCTATTTTGCTTTCATGGGCGGAATTGACATAGACTTAACTTCTGCTGAAATAGCGGAAGGAGAAACAGTTCTTGACTTGACTGCACTGATGGGCGGAATTGATGTAAAAATACCCGGTGATTTGGCGGTAATTTACGAGGGTTCGGCAGTTCTTGGCGGTGTAACCTTCAAAGACCAGGAAGACGGAGGACTAGTTGGCGGCAGGCGAGTTGAGCATAACCTGGACAAGTCACCTGCCAGTATTGTCCGGATTCAGGCCAGGGCGATTATGGGTGGAGTGGAAATAAAAGAGGTTCAGGGTTAATTAGATTCCGGTTGTTTGATTCCAATCACTATTTATATAAAAAGGTAAGAAATAAAACAGAGCCCGCTTTTAAGCGGGCTCTGTCTGTGGCTCATATGTTGTTTTATCAGGAGATCTCGATGGACTCCGTAGGACATTCCTCTGCCGCCTCACGAACGCTTTCTTCATGTTCTGCCGGCACCGGGTTAACTTTAACTTCTGCTATTTCATCTCCTAACTCAAAAACATCTGGACAAATATCCTCACAAATACCGCAGGCGCTGCAATCATTGTTTACCTTGACTTCCATTCTGATGCCTCCCTTGATAATATATATTTTACTAAACAGTTTATTCGCTAAGGAATTCATTTTCCCTTTTTTTTGAGATTATTTTTATCATATCAATTTGCATGCCATCTTTATAATGGTAACAATAGATAATTTTATGGTAACTACACCCAGGATTGTGTGGATAATAGCGACCTGGGGTGGTAAAATCGACTTCATCCTGTGGATAACTCTGTGTATATTGTGAACAGAACAGGTATTTGGCCTTCAAAAAGGTTTATTTGCCAACCTTAAATTTTTTTGATTTTATTTGATGTTGACATAATATGCTTTCATAATAACTGGGCAAGCAAAAAATGTTGGAGAATTCACAAGAGCAGGTGGTTTTATTTGCATCTTTTTCCGGTTTGGTTGCTTGCTTATAAGACAGGGTTGTGGTATTAATAATATTAATAACTTTAAAATGAGGAGGTGAGAGATTTGAAGCGTCATTTAATGTTTGTTGTTTTAGTCCTCACTTTAACCAGTTTATGGTTTATGGTTGGATGCACGCCTGGTGGCTGATAATAGCTCACAACAAGGAGTCGGTACGACTTCTTCAACTTCTATAAATATAATGGCAGCATCTTCTTCTTACTGTCTCGCAAGAGGGCGAAGATAGTTGAGGCAGGTGCTCTTTTTGAATGGGTTATAATGTTTGAAGATCATCGCTAAAGGCGGTCAGCTTTTCCAAGCGGTTGCAGCCGACCACATAGGTATCTTCTATGCCAACCGTTCCTTCACCTGGAAAAATGAATTTTGGTTCCAGGGCAATTACCATTCCTTCTTCTAAAGGAGTATCAATGCCGGGGGCAATGATTGGAAGCTCATCTAACTCCAGGCCGACCCCATGGCCGACAAAATTGACTTTTTCAACGTAGCCCATGAAATGGTTGGCCAGTCCTTTTCTGGCGGCTAATTCTTGTGCTTTGTCAAATAGAGTTTCAGCCATGACCCCGGGTTTTCCCATTTCGGCCAGTTTATCTCTTATGATTACTGACTGCCGGTAAGCTTCCTGAAGATGCAAAGGCAGCTGACCCAGGCAAAAGATCCGGGTTTGATCAACCATGTAGCCTCTCAGCACACTAACAAAGTCAATCAGAATCGGTTCGTTTTGCCGGATGATCGCTGCACCGGCCCCCTGTGGAAAAGATGGGTTAAGGCCGGAACCACCGGTTGGACTGTCAAAAAAACTTACTAGAGCAGAGTTTTCGCCGGTCAGGATATGGCCATAATAGAGTTCCTGGTTAAAACTGCGCACCCGAACCGCTCCCTGGTGGCCGAGTGTACGAGCATGAAATTCCAGGTTTCCGGCCAGTTCAACTTCAGTTAAACCTTCCCTGATAATATTTCGAGCATGGTTAAAAACAGCTGTGCTGATTTTAGCGGCTTCTTCCATCTGTCCGATTTCATAGTTAGATTTTACTGCTCTAATCTGGCGTATTTTCTCGGAGATATCAATGACCTGGTAACCTTCCAGCATTTTTTGATAGCGTAAAAACAAATTTGCCGGAAGGACATCCAGTTCAAGCCCGAGCTTGGATGAGGTTGGTATTGCCTGCCTGATCAGGTCGATCAGGTTATCCCAATTGCTGAAAGGGATAATGTTATTTAACTGGCTTTCCTGCCGGGCCCGGATCACCGATTTTTTGACAACCAGGATCGGATCTCCTTTTGCCGGGATGAAAAGGTGCCCGTTTTGTCCTGTACCGCTAAAGTAAAAGAGGTCAGCGCGTTGTACTAATAAGGCTCCGCCAATATTATCTTGCTGCATGGTCTCCTGCAGCTTCTGGATCCTTTTTTGCAGTTCTTCTAATGGAGTCATTCTCTCATCCTCAGGGTGTGCCAAGTATTCTTCTTAATTGTAAAAAGGGACACTACAGCTTTATAATACCATAAAACGACTTCGGCATTAAGCTTTATGTCCCTTTAATATAATGATGATTATTTTTATTTTTGAGTATTTTTGGAGGGTTTAAGCGCGCTCGAAAAGACCGGCTGCACCCATGCCCCCTCCGATACACATTGAAACTACTCCGAAACGGGAATTACTCCGTTCCATTTCATGAAGCAGGGTGGAGGTTAGCTTTGCTCCTGTGCAACCAAGGGGGTGTCCAAGGGCGATTGCCCCTCCGTTTACATTGACTTTTTCCTCATCCAAGCCCAATTCGCGTATACAGTAGAGGGCCTGCGAAGCAAAAGCCTCATTCAATTCGAATAAGTCGATATCCTCGATATTATTTCCGGTCTGTTTCATCAGTTTTGGAATGGCTACCGCCGGTCCGATACCCATTATTTCAGGGGGGCATCCGGCGACGCTATACCCCCGGAAGACAGCTATTGGTTTTAAACCTAAAGCAGCCGCTTTTTCAGCAGACATAACAACTGATGCTGAAGCCCCGTCGCTGGTTTGGGAAGAGTTGCCGGCCGTAACACTGCCCCTGGCATGAAAAGCAGGGCGCAGCCTGGACAGAGCTTCCAGGGTGGTATCGGGACGGACTCCTTCATCCACCTCGAAGGTCTTTTCTTTTTCCACAATTTTATTATCCGGTCCCACCGAACGATCGACAATTTTCAGGGGGACTATTTGATCTTTGAAACGGCCTTCCTTTATGGCCGTCGCAGCTTTTTGATGGCTGCTCAGAGCGAACTGGTCCTGTTCTTCCCGGGAAATGTTAAAGCGGTTAGCAACGTTTTCTGCAGTAATGCCCATGGGAGTATATGCTTCAATACGGTTTTCAACCATCCCCGGGCTCGGGGTAAGTTTATTACCGCCCATTGGTACCATGCTCATACTTTCCACTCCGCCGGCTACAATTACATCGGCAAATCCGCACATGATCCTTTCGGCGGCCAGGGCAATAGCCTGCAATCCCGAGGCACAATAACGATTAACGGTCTGACCGGGCACGCTGTCCGGGAACCCGGCCTCAAGGGCTACCATTCGTCCTATGTTCAAACCCTGTTCAGCTTCCGGAAAAGAACAGCCAATGATCACATCTTCAACCTCGGCACTGTCCAGGCCCTTGGCCCTGGCAATTGCTTCTTTGAAAGCTACTGAGGCCATGTAGTCAGGACGGGTAAAGCGCAGCGAACCTCGTGGCGCTCTGCCGATAGCTGTTCGAACAGTGGAAACAATAACAGCTTCTTTCATATTATTAACCTCCTTTTGTAGTATTTTTAATTACGTAAAGGTTTGCCCGTGGTCAGGAAATGGCTGATACGCTCCTGGGTTTTCTCTTCTCCAAGAAGCCTTTGGAAAGCTTCTCTTTCGATATCCAGGAGGTACTGTTCACTGACAAACGAGTCGGGTTTTATATTACCGCCACTGATTACAAAGGCTATCTCGTTGGCGATTTTCTGTTCATGTTCGGTTATGTAGCCACCCCAAAGCATGTTCTGTACCCCGGTTTTAAATGTGGCCACGCCGTATTCGCCAAGGACTTTGATTTGTTTTGGTTTTGGAGCTTCATAGCCTTCCAGCACCATGGCCAGGACGGTGTTTTTGGCATCATGAAGCAGATGGTCCTGGTTTACGGTTACCTTATCGGTTGGTCTCATGAAGCCGAGCTCCTGGGCATGGCGGGCACTGGTAGCCACCGTGGCCATAGCAATTGCTTCGAATGCTTTCTGGACATAAGGCAGCCGGTCAGTTTTTACATCATCCTTAAGGCCTTCGGTGAAACGGATCAAATACTCTTTATTTCCTCCCCCGCCGGGCAGCAATCCCATACCGACTTCTACCAGGCCCATGTAGGTCTCAGCAGCGGCATGTATGCGGTCGCCGTGCATGGCTACTTCCAACCCTCCACCGAGAGTCATCTGGTGGGGAGCGGTGACGACGGGAATTGATGCATACTTCATGGCCATCAGGCCGTCCTGGAGTTTTTTGGCGGCGCTGTCAACCATATCCCAATCTCCTGACTGGGCGGCCATCATCAATATGGCCACGTTGGCCCCGACGCAGAAATTATTGGCATGGTTCCCAACCACCATACCGATATAGTTTTTCTCGGCTTCTTCCAGGGCTTCGTGGATAAATTCCCAGAACTGGGGTGATAAAGCCTGCTGCGGGCTGTGCTGTTCCAGGCAGCAGACCCCGTCGCCCAGGTCCACCAGGCTGCCGTCGTCGTTGCCCTTGATTAATTTGCTTTGTTTCTTCAAAGCAGGCAGGCTGATCACCTCGGGGCTGATCGGCACCGGCTTGTAGTCTTTGGTTTCGAAATCGTAATAGGAAAGGTTTCCTTTATCGTCTTCCCTGTAAAAGCTTTCAAAGCCCTTTTGGAGCATTTCTTCAACATTGGCCGGGATTTCTTCGCCTTCGTTCTTCATCCGCTCCACGCTTTCTTTAACCCCGATTATATCCCAGGTTTCAAAGGGCCCCAGCTGCCAGTTAAAGCCCCAGCGCATGGCCCGGTCGATATTAACGATATCATCGGCAATCTCAGGGATTAACCTGGCGGTGTAGAGGAGCAGACGCTTGGTCATATTCCAGGCAAATATACCGGCCTTGTCGTCAGATTCGACCAGCATTTTGTAACCATCTTCTAAGCCGGCCTGCTTGGTTTTGGAAAGGATGTCAAAACGGGCTTTTTCCTGGGGCCGATACTCAAATTTTTCGTAGTCCAGGGTCTTGATTTCCGAGCCGCTCTCACCCTTGATTTTTTTATAGAAACCCTGTTTGGTTTTATCACCGAGCATATTATTTTCGACCATTTTGTTTAACAGGTCGGGGACTTTAAAGCTCTCTTTTTCATCCGGATCGCTGGTTTTGTTGTAGACTGTGTTGGCTACGTGGCAAAAGGTGTCGAGACCGACCATGTCGAGGGTGCGGAATGAGGCGCTCTTGGGATGCCCCATTGGTCGTCCGGTGATCGTATCCACCTCTTCGATGCTCATGTTTTCTTGCTGCATCAGTTTGATTATATGCATCATGGCGTATGTGATGATCCGGTTGGCGATAAAGTTGGGGGTATCCTTGGCATAGACTACTCCTTTACCGAGGGATCGTTCACAGAAACGGTGCATACTGTCTAAAACTTCTTTTGATGTATCATTGCAGGGGATAAGTTCCAGCAGTTTCATGTAGCGCGGGGGATTAAAAAAGTGGGTTCCCAGAAAATACTTGCGAAATTCTGGTGAATTGTCGGAGACCATTTCATTAATGGAAAGGCCCGATGTATTCGATGAAACGATGGTTCCTTCAATCCAGTTATCCTCCACTTGTTTGAAGACTTTCTTCTTGATATCCATGTTTTCAACGATAACTTCGATAATCCAGTCAACTTCTTTTAATTTGTTCATATCATCTTCGAAGTTACCGGTCGATATACGGTCAACATATGCTTTACTGTAAAAGGGGTTCAATCTTTGCTTGAGCAGATCATTTTTACCATTGTTAGCCAGGCGGTTACGGACTTCGGGGCTTTCCAAGGTCAGCCCCTTTTTTTCTTCTTCCGGGGTTAGCTCACGGGGAACAATGTCGAGCAATAAAACCGGTATGCCCACATTGGCCAGGTGAGCGGCAATGGTGGCGCCCATAACGCCGGCGCCCAGGACAGCAGCCTTTTTGATTTCTTTCAAGGCCATCTAAATACCTCCTTCGTGAAATTAATCAGTCTTGATCATCTTTAAAAAGAGGAGTGCTTATATATCTTGTTACTGCAGGCCCTTTACCAACAGTTCAAATACAGGTTTTCTTAAGTCAATAAGGTTATAAGGCTTACTGGACATGGCCCAGCAGGTTACGACTTCGTCTATAGCGCCGAAAACAACTTTGCGGGCTGTTCTTGTATTAAGACTGCGCCGGTAAAGCCCCTGTTTTTTACCTTCTTCAATCACCTCCTCAATTATTTGAAAATAACTTAAAAGCGGTTTGGAAATTCCTTCATTGATGGTCTGGTCAATTTGCCTCAATTCTATCTGGGTAACCTTTGCCTGTTCCGGCTTGTTTCCCAGGGTAGTCAGGTGATAGTTGATAATTGTGTCCAGTTTTTCATTGGGATTCCGACAGCGGTCCAGTTCGCTTATTAGTTCTTCCACAAAGCGGTTCATCAGGCTCTGAAAAAGAGAGATTAAAATATCTTCCTTATTATTAAAATAAATATAGACAGTTCCGTCTGCCACTTTGGCTTCACGGGCGATATCAGCAATCCGGGTGCGGTGATAACCGGTGCGGGCAAAGGTTTTTACCGCCGCTTCAAGGATTAACTGGTGTTTTTCTCCGCTTCTTTTGGCCAATTGAACCTCCAGGATTACAAAGTAAAAACAATACAAGAGGTTGTCAATGAATGAAGACTCATTCGGTTTATTTATTGTATAATATTTTGAGATAATGATCAACATTTATAGCAAAATTAAATAAATTTATTTAAATTAAAAGAAAAAGCAGGCGGAGGAACAATGGGCAGGATCAAGATAGTATTAAAGTTGAATTTTTATGGTTAATGTTGTAACAATAAATTTTCTATGTTAATATGTAAATGTTTTAGCGCCTGTATATAAGGCTTTTTTAATTTTAACCTGTGTTTCCTATAAAATTTGAGTATGGGTTAAGATATAGATCTGATTAGTTATGAAAGGAGCAAATATGTTAAACCGCTGGGAAAAAATAGAGGATAATAAAATAAAGCTGGAGGTAGAGGTTGCTGCGCCGGATGTTGACACCGCCCTGGCCAAGGCCTATCGCAAAGTGGTTAAAAAAATCAACCTGCCCGGTTTTCGCAAGGGAAAGGTGCCCCGCCGGATCCTGGAATCCCGCTTCGGTCCGGAAGTGCTGCATGAAGATGCCCTTGAAGAGCTCGTTCCTCCTGCCTATGAACAGGCTTTAGAAGAAGCCGATATCGACCCGATTAACCAGCCCGAGTTTGAACTCGTCCAGGTTGAAGAGGGAAAACCCCTTTTATTTAATGCAGTAGTCGAGGTTTTGCCGGAAGTAGAACTGGGTGATTACAAGGGATTGAAAGCAGAGCAGGAAGAGGTAAAAATTGATGATTTGCAGGTTGATCATCATATTTATATGCTGCGGGAGCAAAATGCCCGCCTGGTGCCCCGGGAAAACGAACCGGCCCGGGAAGGCGACCTGGTTACGATAGATTTTAAAGGATATATAGATGGTGAGCCTTTTGAAGGCGGCGAAGCAGAAGACCACTCCTTAGAATTAGGGTCAAAATCATTTATCCCGGGGTTTGAGGAACAGTTGATCGGGGTCAAACCGGATGAAGAAATAGAGGTTAAGGTAACCTTTCCTGAAAATTATCGAAGTGAAGAGCAGGCCGGCAAGGAGGCTGTTTTTCAGGTTAAAATGAAACAAATCAAGGAGAAACAGCTTCCCGAGCTGAACGATGATTTTGTAAAAGAAATCAGCGAACTGGAAACTCTTGATGAAATGAAAGCCGATTTGAAAGAAAAAATGCTTAAAAATGCTGAGGAACAGTCAAAATCAAAGCTGGAAGAGTCTTTAATTGAAAAAGTTACCAATGCTTCCACTGTGAAACTACCGGAAGTCCTTGTCGAACGGCAGGTTGATCGGATGATCGGGGATATGGAGAGCTATTTACGCCAGCAGGGTTTGGGGCTGGATCAGTTTTTAGAGCTTTCCGGTAAAAGCATGGAAGAGATGCGGGAACAGAATCGTCCGGAAGCGGAAAAAAGAACTAAGGCTAATCTTGTTCTCGACGCAATTGTAAAAAAAGAAGGAATTACTGTTGATGACAGCGAAGTAGAAGAAAAGATTGCCGGTATTGCCAAAACGTATGATGATCAACCTGACCGGATTAAAGGCATCCTTGAGCAGCAGGGACGCCTGCCGGTAATCCGTGAAGAAATGCGTATCCGAAAAGCAATTGATTTGATCGTTGATCAGGCTGAAATAACTCTGGTGAAAAGCGAACAGGAAAAAGAACAGACCAAAAATAAAAATAAGGCCAAAAAAGAATCAAGCAGTGAAAAGAATGTAGATGAGAATACTGAAGAGAGCGAAGAAAAATAGAGCGAAATAAGAAAAAAAAGAAGATATAGAGGGAGGATAAAATGTAATGAGTGTATTGGTACCGATGGTTGTTGAACAGACCAGCCGAGGTGAAAGGGCGTATGATATTTATTCGCGCCTGCTTAAGGATCGCATAGTTTTCCTGGGCAGCCCGATAGATGATAATGTAGCTAATTTGATTGTAGCCCAGATGCTTTTTCTGGAATCGGAAGATCCGAAAAAAGATATCAGCCTTTATATTAATTCTCCCGGCGGATCGGTTTATGCAGGGATGGCTATTTATGATACAATGTTATATGTAAAGCCAAATATTACGACCATTTGTGTCGGCCTGGCGGCCAGTTTTGGCGCTGTACTGCTTGCGGCGGGAGAAAAGGGTAAGCGTTTTGCCCTGCCCCATTCCAGGATAATGCTTCATCAGCCTGCTGGAGGCGCCCAGGGGCAGGCAGTAGACATTGATATACATGCCCGGGAGATACTGAAGGTTCGTGAAACCTTAAATGAAATTCTGTCTGATCATACCGGGCAACCTGTTGAAACTATTGCCAGGGATACAGACCGTGACTTTTTTATGTCAGCTGAGGATTCTAAGAAATATGGTATTATTGATGACATCCTGATTGATAGAAGCTAACAGCAGATTCGAGGTGATTTCTCCTGATGTTTAAGTTTAGTGAAGAAAAAGGACAATTAAAATGCTCGTTTTGCGGCAAGACCCAGGAGCAGGTGCGTAAACTGGTTGCCGGCCCGGGGGTCTATATCTGCGATGAATGTATCGAATTATGTAACGAGATTATTGAAGAAGAGATAGGAGAAGATACAGATTTAGGTTTTGTTGAACTGCCCAAACCGCAGGATATTAATGAAGTGCTCGATCAATACGTCATTGGACAGGAGCATGCCAAGAAAAGCCTGTCCGTGGCCGTATATAACCATTATAAAAGAGTTAATGCTGCCCAGAAAGTGGAAGATGTTGAACTGCAAAAAAGCAACATAGTCCTTATTGGCCCGACCGGTGTTGGTAAAACACTGCTGGCTCAGACCCTGGCCAGAATATTGAATGTGCCTTTTGCCATAGCCGATGCCACCTCACTGACAGAAGCCGGCTATGTTGGTGAAGATGTTGAAAATATCCTGCTGAAGCTAATCCAGGCAGCCGACTATGATCTGGAAAAAGCGGAAAAAGGGATTGTGTATATTGACGAAATCGATAAGGTTGCCCGTAAAACGGACAATCCTTCCATTACCCGGGATGTCTCCGGTGAAGGCGTTCAACAGGCCCTTTTAAAGATTTTAGAGGGCACGGTAGCCAGTGTGCCACCCCAGGGTGGTCGCAAACATCCCCACCAGGAATTCATGCAAATCGATACAACCGATATCCTGTTTATTTGCGGTGGAGCATTCGACGGGCTGGAAAAGATAGTCCAGAATCGTGTTGGCAACAAGGGAATCGGATTTGGTGCCGAAGTTCTTACCCCGGAGGATCAAAACCTGGGCGCGATATTGAAGCAAATTTTACCCCAGGACCTGCTAAAATATGGTTTGATCCCTGAATTTGTAGGCAGAATACCTGTGATTGCCACCCTTGATCCGCTGGATGTAGAATCTTTTGTTCGTATCCTAAAAGAACCGCGCAATGCTTTAACCAAACAGTATGAGAAAATCTTTGAATTAGACGGGGTTACCCTTGAATTTAAAGAAAACAGCCTGCAGGCCATAGCTGATGAGGCCATGAACAGGAATACGGGAGCCAGGGGTTTACGGGCTATATTGGAAGAAGTCCTGCTAAACGTGATGTATGAACTGCCTTCCCGGGAAGATATCGAAAAATGTATTATTACCAGGGAAGTTGTTCTTAATGGCGATGCCCCGATCCTGGTAACCAGGGAAAAACGCAAAAAGAAAGAAGAGACAGCCTGAAACACTTTTAATCAAGATTATCGGGCTTGGGCAGATAGAAATCCTAACAACTTAAAGGATATTAATAAGCGGGAAGCGAATAGTTAAAACCTGAGCTTCTCGCTTTAACTTGTAAATTATGAAGGTGGTTTTAACTAATGGCAAAAAAAGAAAAACTACCGGTGCTGCCCCTGCGGGGAGTGCTGGTATTTCCGAGTATGGTTTTACATCTTGATGTCGGACGGGAGAGATCTATTTCCGCCCTTGATCGTTCTATGATGAACGATAATCGTATCGTGCTGGTAACACAAAAAAATGCCAAGGTGGCCGAACCGAGTGAAGATGACCTCCATGATGTGGGCACGGTAGCCTGGATAAAACAGATGATTAAACTGCCCGGTGGGAATATAAGGGTTTTGGTAGAAGGGTTGAGCCGGGCTAAGATTTTAAAGTTTTATGCCGAAGAATCTATTTTTGAAGTGGATGTAACTATCCTTGAGGATGATAAGCATAAAACCCAGGAAGTAGAAGCACAGATGCGGAGCCTGCTTAACCAGTTTGAACAGTACATTAAGATCAACCGTAAAGTCCCCCCTGAAACACTTGCTACCGTTTCCGATATTGAAGAACCCGGCCGTTTTGCTGATGTCATTGCTTCTCACCTGAGTATGAAGATCGAGCAAAAGCAGGCTATTCTGGAAGCAATTGATCCGATAGAACGCCTGGAAAAGTTAAATGAAATCATAATCAGGGAAAAAGAAATACAGGAAATTGAACAGAAGATCAATCTTCGGGTTCGTAAACAGATGGAAAAAACCCAGAAAGAGTACTACTTACGGGAGCAGATGAAAGCCATACAAAAAGAACTGGGTGAAAAAGATGAAAGAGGGGCTGAAGCTGAAGAGTACCGCGAAAAAATTGCTGAAGCCCAGCTTCCTGAAGAAGTAGAGGAAAAAGCACTTAAAGAAGCTGACAGGTTGGAGAAAATGCCTCCCGCAGCAGCCGAGGGGATAGTTATCAGGACTTATCTTGACTGGCTGCTTGAATTGCCCTGGTCTGTGGAAACTGATGATCGCCTGGACCTGGATCTGGCCGAGGAAATACTGGATGAAGATCACTATGGATTGCAAAAGGTAAAAGAGCGGATTATCGAGTACCTTGCCGTGCGGCAATTGGCCGACAAACTTAAAGGACCGATTCTTTGCCTGATCGGACCTCCCGGGGTAGGCAAAACATCACTGGCTAAATCTGTGGCCCGGGCCCTTGAACGTAATTTTGTACGTATTTCCCTGGGAGGAGTGCGTGACGAAGCTGAAATTAGGGGTCACCGGCGTACTTACATTGGTGCCCTCCCGGGACGGATTATCCAGGGGATGCGCGAGGCTAAATCAAAGAACCCGGTTTTTTTGATGGATGAAATCGATAAGATGTCTACAGACTTCAGGGGAGATCCTTCGTCGGCATTGCTGGAAGTGCTTGATCCTGAACAAAACAATTCATTCAGCGATCATTATATTGAGGTTCCTTATGATCTTTCCCAGGTTATGTTTATTACTACCGGTAATACTTCGTTTAATATTCCTCAACCCTTGATGGACAGGATGGAATTAATCCATATCCCCGGTTATACAGAAGAAGATAAGGTGGAGATCGCCCGTCAATTTTTAATTCCCAAGCAGCTAAAAGAAAATGGACTTAAAGAAGAAAACCTGGAGATATCTGAAGGATCTGTACGCCGGATCATAAGAGAATATACTCGCGAAGCGGGAGTACGTAATTTAGAAAGAAACATTTCTGCTATCTGCCGAAAAGTTGCCCGGGAAGTAGTTAAAGAGCGTAAGAAACTGATTAAGTTGACCAGCAATAATTTGCAAAAGTACCTGGGTATTCCGCGTTACCGTTTTGGTTCAGCTGAAAAGGAAAATGAAATCGGGGTGGCTACCGGCCTGGCCTGGACTGAAAGTGGCGGAGATTTACTTTCAATCGAGGTAACGCTGATGAAAGGCAAGGGAAAAATGACTCTTACCGGTCAGCTAGGTGAGATAATGCAGGAATCGGCCAAGGCGGCCATGAGTTATATCCGTTCCAGGGCCGATGCCCTGGGTCTTGAGAAAAACTTTTACGAGGAAGTAGATATTCACATTCATGTTCCAGAAGGAGCTATACCGAAAGATGGCCCATCGGCAGGGATAGCCATGGCCACGGCGCTTGCTTCTGCTTTTACCAGGGTGCCGGTTAGAAATGATGTAACTATGACTGGAGAAATTACCCTGCGCGGCCGGGTTTTACCCGTAGGGGGAGTAAAAGAAAAAATGCTTGCGGCCCACCGTGCGGGCATCAAGTATATGATTATGCCGGCAGAAAACCGCCGGGACTTGAGTGACATACCCCAGAACGTACGGCGAAAAATTGAGGTTAAAATGGTTGAGCACATGGACGAAGTATTGGAGACGGCTTTGGCTGAACCAGCTGACAGTGTTAAATGTGATTTGCAGGAAAATGAAGTTAAAGATGTTAATCTCAATTTGCCGGAAAGTGACCAGGATTCTTCGATCCGTCACTAATAATATTTAAAGGTGAATCCGTGAAGATTAAAAAGGCAGAGTTGAAAGCCGGCGCCTACCGTGTTCAGGAATTTCCAGGCTGGGATTTACCAGAGATATCTTTTCTTGGCCGTTCAAATGTAGGAAAATCATCTTTGATAAACAATTTAATCGGAAGAAAAAACCTGGCCCGGACCAGTTCTACTCCCGGCAAAACCCGGGGACTCTATTTTTACCTTCTCAATAATAATTTCTGTTTTGTTGATTTGCCCGGTTATGGCTATGCCAGGGTTTCCAAAAAAGAGCAGGAGCGCTGGGCTCCAATAATTGAAGAATACCTGGAAGGAAGGGCCAATCTTTACGGTTGCGTGCATCTTGTTGATTGTCGGCATGAACCGACTGAAGATGATCGGCTTATGGCTGAATGGTTGCGCATGCACAGTATTCCCCGGGTTACTGTAGCTACAAAAGCAGACAAATTGTCACGGGGAGCACTGCTCAGGCAGCTGGAAGTGATTAAAGGTAAGCTTGGCCTGTTCGAAGAAGAATTTTTATTACCTTTTTCGGCCCGAATTGGCTCGGGCCGTGATCAGCTCTGGCAGGCGATAAAAAGCCTGCTTCCTCATTGACTGCAATAATAATTTTGGAGGTATTAGCATGCCTGTAGCTGGAATTGACATTGGATCATTAACTGCAGAAGTCGTTATTATGGATAATAGCAAAGTTCTTCATTCTGTTATATTGCCAACGGGTGCAAACAGTAAGAAAATCGCTGAAAAAGCCATGAAAGAAGCTCTCGATGCTTCGGGGCTAGATCGTTCTGACCTGGAATATATAGTGGCTACAGGCTATGGGCGGATAAGCATTGACTATGCTGATAAACGGATCACTGAAATTACCTGTCATGGCCGGGGAGCACATTTTTTAGATTCTTCTGTTCGCACGGTAGTTGATATTGGAGGCCAGGATAGCAAGGTAATCCTGCTTAATGAAAAAGGGCGGGTGCTTGATTTTGCAATGAACGATAAATGTGCCGCTGGAACAGGTCGATTTCTTGAAGTTATGGCCCAGGCCCTTGAAGTTGAACTGGATAAGCTGGCTGAATTAAGTGATCAGGCTAAAAACGTAGTTTCTATCAGCAGCATGTGTACCGTTTTTGCCGAATCGGAAGTGGTTTCCTTAATTGCCCAGGGTTTGCCCAGGGAAGATATTGCCCTTGGTTTACATCAGTCCATAGCCGACCGTACTTCCGGACTGGTCCGCCGGGTCGGATTGGTGGAAAAGGTAATGATTACCGGCGGTGTGGCCAAGAACAGTGCAGTTGTTAAAGCCTTAAACGAAAAGTTATCCACCAAACTGATAGTCCCCCCCGAACCGCAAATTGCCGGTGCTTTAGGGGCAGCCTTACTGGCCCAGGAAGAATTAGCCCAATGACATGAAGAGATGATCGAGCTTGTTTTGATGCAGGCTTTTTTTGATCTGTAAGCTCAGGAAAATAGCCATGATTACTTTAAGCAGATCCAGTGGGATAAAAGGTAAAACTCCGACAGCCAGCACCTGGCCAAGGGAATACTGCATGATCAAACTAAGCTGTAGGGCTCCAAACAGGTAAATAAAACTGAGGGCTAAAAGCATGGAAGCAGTCATTTTGTAAAGCGATAGAGGCCTGGAATGCTCCACGATCAGTCCTATTATGTAAACAGCGGGAATGAATCCCCATAGATAGCCTCCGCTTGGCCCGGTAAGCATGTGCAGTCCACCGCGGCCAAGGGAAAATACCGGTGCTCCTGCTGCGCCCAGCAAGAGGTAAGCGGTGATTGATAAAAGAGCGGACCTTTTTCCTAAAAGTGATCCGGCAATCAGTACTCCGATTACCTGTCCGGTAAAAGGGACCGGGCTGAAAGGTACAGGTATAGCAAACTGGGCCAGGATGGCGATCAGGGCAGTAAACAAAGCGGTAATGGTTAGTTTGCTTAGTGAAGGTGTCTTTGTTATTTTTTTACCTGATTTCACCATAATTAATGACCTGTGTATTTCCCTTGTTATCTTTAATTATCAAGGCTCCATCTGCATTCAGGTCGCAGGCAAATCCTTTTATTGAGCCTCCAGGCCAAAGGACATTGACTTCCTGTCCAATAAAGGAATTAT
This sequence comes from Syntrophomonadaceae bacterium, assembly GCA_007128625.1. GTDB lineage: Bacteria > Bacillota > Dethiobacteria > DTU022 > DTU022 > B1SED10-74M. The sequence continues at coordinate 17,189 of SKXC01000130.1, forward strand.
GCTGTAGCAGCTGATCGCGGAATGGCGCAAAGCCCTTAATAAAAAAGTATTCATAAGCTGGCATAAGATCACTGTATAGAGATAGGAATAGAGTGGTCCGATCGAAGTATTGGCCGCTTTCAATAAAAAGAGATGTAGCC
>SKXC01000170.1 GCA_007128625.1 Syntrophomonadaceae bacterium
CTGGCTAGCTGCTGTTCAAAACGTTCTCGCTGGTCTACCGGATCATTGAGTTCAGTAAAAGCATTGGCTATTTCCCATCCGGCAATAAAACCTTCGAAACGCAGGGTCAGACGTGGATCAGATTCTATTTTTTTAGCCAGTGGCGATACTTCAATAGGAAACCCGGTGACAAATATAGGCATTAATAGTTGTTCCTCACAAAACTCTTCAAAAAACATGTATAGGACTTCTCCCCAGGACATCCCTTTGTCAAGCTCTAACCCGGCTTTTTTAGCCGCCTGAAAAGCTTCCTGATCATTTTCAATTTTTGCGAAATCAACACCAGTGTATTTACGAACTACCTCGATCATGGTTTCTCGCGGCCAGGGTGGGGTCAGGTCTACGATCTTACCCTGAAAGCTTATTTTGCTTGTGTTGAAAACATTTAATGCAATTTCGTAAATAAGGTTTTCAGTCAGTTCCATCATATTTTCGTAATCAGCGTAGCTCTGGTAAATTTCCAGCGAGGTAAATTCAGGATTATGAATAGTTGAAATGCCTTCATTTCTGAAGATACGCCCGATTTCAAAAACCTTGTCCAGACCACCGACCAGCAGTCTTTTTAGGTGCAGTTCAGTGGCAATACGCATATATAATTTCATGTCTAAAGCATTATGATGAGTGACAAATGGACGGGCCAGGGCACCACCGGCAATTGTTTGCATAATTGGAGTTTCCATCTCCAGAAAATCCCAACGGTTTAGAATTTCACGCATACTCTGGATGATCCGGCTGCGATTAATAAAAGTTTGCCTTACTTCCTGGTTGACAATTAAATCGACATAACGCTGCCGGTAACGCAGCTCAACGTCTTTCAGCCCGTGCCACTTTTCTGGTAATGGGCGCAGTGCTTTGGCAAGATAGGTATATTCACTGACATTTACGGTGACTTCACCCTTCTTAGTCTTGAACACATCCCCGACCACCCCGACAAAATCACCAATGTCAACCAGCTCAAAGTTTTTGTATTGTTCCTGACCAACCTGATCAAGACGCAGGTAAATTTGAATCTGTCCCCGGTAATCCTGCAGATGGGCAAAGGCAGCCTTACCATGTGAGCGAATGCTGATCAACCTGCCGGCAATGGTTACCGTTTTTCCTTCCAGGGAGCCAAAATCTTCAATTATATCTGTAGAATAATGGGAGGTTTCAAATTTTGAACCGAAAGGTTCAATGCCCCTGCTGATTAGTTCTTCCATTTTGCGCCGCCTGACCTGCAGCAGTTCATTTAGCGGTTGTTCCTGTTCCATATTAAACCCCCAAGACTTTCTGGATAGTTTCAATCACCAGCTAGTTTACCGCTTCGATCCTATATTTAAAAGTACCGGCCGGGACTTTAACTTCAATTTCATCACCAATTGTATGACCGATAATTGCTTTGCCAACTGGAGATTCATTGGATATTTTCTTTTGATTAGGATCTGCTTCTGCGGTACTGACAATAGTGTACTCATATACATCATTCAGATCCATATCTTTTAATTTAACCGTCGAGCCCAGTGAAACATGGTGATCTTCATCTTCACTTTTTTCCAGTAGCCGGGCCCGCCGCAGCATCTTTTCCAGGGTGATAATTCTTCCCTCGATGAAAGCCTGTTCATTTTTTGCATCTTCATATTCGGCATTATCGGTTATATCTCCATACGATATTGCCTCTTTAATACGATCAGCAATTTCTTTACGTTTAACTGTTTTTAAGTGAGATAATTCGTTTTCCAGTTTTTCCAGACCGTCTTTGGTTAACAATAGTTCATCAGTATTCTCTATATGATCCATTCCGTTCACTCCTCATTTTAGTCGTGTTTGCATTTAATTTTTTAAATAAACTCTGAATATAGCTTAATAATCTGGTCGACCTAACCTGCTAAAATAAAGAACGGCTTCATACTCCAACGAAGCCCATAAATATAGTGTCAAGTTTTTGTCCCGACACTTTAGATATTTGCTCTTCAATTTTGCTATATTATAAGGGGTCAGCCACCTGTTGTCAAGAATTTTTGTCGATTCTTTCGATTCTTTCTCAACGGAATTGAAGGTATTTTAAAATACTTACCAATGCATCATTTCTAGGTATAACCAATACATTTACTCTAAAAATTTTTAAGACAGATCCAATTAATAGATACTGAATCATTAATTCTATAGGATGCGGCTTGTTACAACTCCGTTATCCCCGGTTTCAGATCAAGTTCCTCGAGCAGTGAATAGTAATGTTCTTCGCTCAATTCCTCTTTGCCTCCGGCCATACATACGAGAAGCGCTTCTAAAACATTGGTCCCAAATGATCGTCCTTCCATTTCAGGGGTGGTTGTAATAAGGGTTTTTAGTTTGCGTTCTCTTAAATATTTGACATCATCCCTGGTTACAGTATTGGTTACGATCGTTTTTCCAGGCAGCTCTGCAGGCATATAGCGACGAATGAAATGAAAATCACCGGCAATTATATCATTATCATAAAAATAGCGAACAAAACGCGGTTTATTGATCGTCTGCTTGCTGCCGGTGGGATAAATCATGGTAAATGGAAGCTGTCCGACAAGCGGGGCCAGAACCCGGGCAATGGCAGCCAGAGTTTTTAGTGAAGACAAAGGTACGGGTAAATTAAGAACAAAAAGCAGATCCCCGTAGGTCATCTTACATCCAACTTTTTCGAAAGCCTGGGCCATACCAAGACGATCCATGGCTGACATTAGCAAAACTTTTTTTGATTCGACGAAGAGATTAGTTTGCTCAGCCAGTTTTTCTATAGTTCTTCGTTCAAGGGTATTCTTCAGTCCTGAACCATCAACAATCGGGGTTTTTTTAGCCGCCCGTGAGATTCTTCTGGCATCCCTGAATTCATAGCGGCGATTAACAGCATAGATATAGAGGTCCATCCCGCCAAGGCCAAAAGCATCAACCTTACCGTCAAGCTCCCTGATTATTTCGATCATTTTGTTCATGTTGCCATCTACACCGATCCGTTCTATACTGTATCGTTCACCTTTAAGCTCGACAGTAACCGAATGATCCCTCGTTGATGACCCCAGGCTAATCCCCACTATTCGTTTCAACCCTGGTGTTCTCCCTTCTGTGTTTCGATAACCAGATCTAAAACTTTCTTAAAATATTTAGGATCAATAAAACAGTCCTCCTGGATAGGAGTTGCGCCGAGATTAAGATAAATAATCTGTATATCTAATAAAGCTTCAGCCAGGTGATGCCATTTCTCTGAAGAAATCATGATAAGGGTGTCAAATTCACGTAACCTGGCAATCATTTCAAACATTCGGTTAAAAAAGTCAAGAGCCTGCTGATCACGAACCAGGTCCCAACGCTTTTCGTTGTCAAGTAAAAGAAAAAAATCAAGACCATAGTCCCGGCAAATATCAGAAAGCTGATCAGCGTTAGCCAGGGGGAACCCGATCACTGCTACCCGGCTTCCTTTACGTATTTCACCAATTGTTTCAATCCGAGAAACTAAACTTCGATCGATATGCAGACGTTTTGATACCTCTTGCTGAGAAACCCCCTGTTCCCGCAATTCCAAGACCCTTTCCACAAGACGGTTCGCCTTATCGAGACTGATCATTTTTTCACCGATCCGAAATACTTTTCCAGGTTCCAAAGCATATCCCCAGCCTTGCGCACAGGATTGTGAACATCATTATTTTAGCACTAATGATTGATGATAACAACGAATTCAATCATTTAAAAGACAGCGGCAAAACTCACGAAGAATATTTTCAGTTTCTTGATAGCTGGAAGCACGGTTAATTTTCTGCCTGACAGCAGCTGCTCCCGGCAGGCTTTTGATATAATAAGCGGCATGCTGTCGCATCTCCCGTATTGCAACCCTTTCACCTTTTAAATCAATTAGCATAGATAGGTGTTTCAATGCTGTTTCTACTAACTGTTCAACCGGGGGCGGTTCAGGCAGCTCATTGTTTTTAAGCCAGGCCAGGGCTGATGAGAAAATCCAGGGGTTTCCCCTGGCCGCCCGGCCAATCATGACCCCGTCACAGCCGCAGTGAGAAAACATGGCCCCGGCTGATTGAGGTGAATTAATATCACCATTACCAATTACCGGGATCGATAAAGATTCTTTGACCTTCGCGATAATATCCCAGTCTGCAGAACCGCTGTAGCCCTGTTCAACTGTCCGCCCGTGAACTGCAACAGCTTTTATGCCGGCCTCTTCAGCCCTCAGGGCAACATCTACAACATTGACAGAATGTGCATCCCAACCTTTGCGCAGCTTGACCGTTACGGGGCAAGTTACAGCCCTGCTAACCGCCTTAAAAATTTCACTGCACAGGGCAGGGTTGCGCAGCAGCGCCCCGCCGTCTCCATTACGGGTGACCTTGGGAGTCGGACAGCCCAGGTTAAGATCAACAAAATCGACACCCAGCGCTTCGAGTTGAACAGCTGCTTTAGCCATAACAGCCGGTTCAGAACCAAAAATCTGAAAACCGATTGGTCGTTCTTCTTCAGTAAAATAGAGCAAATGGCAGTGACGCCGGCTGTTATAAAGGAGCCCCCTGGCGCTGATCATTTCCGAATAAAGAAGGGGACAACCCTGTTCTTTGGCCAGCAGGCGGAACGGGTAACCGGTAATGCCGGCCATTGGGGCCAAAGAAATTCCCGGCCGGACAGTAATGGAACCTATTTTTAAAAGCAACCCTTTTAGCACCTCATATTTTCCACTTTGGTCAGTAATTGAAAAGATATTTGACGGCTTAGCATGTTAGCCAGCCGGGCGGGGTATTTAATGATTAAAAAACTAAGCACCAACGGTGAGTTTTCGGGAGCGGCGCTGTTCCATCATATCGACAAAAGCCTCTAACCTGGTCTGCACCCCGGCAGAGCCGGTGTGTTCATCGATAAAAAGGGTCAGAACCGGGATACCATAATCTTTACTAAGCTGGGGGACCAGGCTTTTAGCCACGATCTCAGGAATGCAAGAAAACGGAGCCAGTTGAACAACCCCGTCAAAACCCGTTTTTGCATAACGGATTATATCCCCCACGCTGTTCTGTCCATGGCCGCCCACTTTTTGGGCCAGGTAGGGCAGGGCCAGCTGTCTGCTGCCCATATCACCCCTGGTAGAAAGCA
>SKXC01000113.1 GCA_007128625.1 Syntrophomonadaceae bacterium
CCCTTATATTTACGGCCGCCTCGCGGTTTGTATGATATGCGGATGAGACGTATTGCCAAAATTTTGGGCCAGGATTTGATTTTGTGGAGCCTTTCCTCTCAGGACTGGCATCCCCGGGCTACAAAGGAATCAGTTACCCGCCGGGTTATTGAGAGGGCTGCGGGCGGTGATATTATCTTGTTTCATGACAGCGGGTCTTTAATGGGAAGCAGTGTGGCAAACCGCCGACCCACGGTTGATGCCCTGGGTCCGATAATCGATGGTTTGCGGGCAAAAGGGCTGGAGATATCCACATTGGAAGAGTTTATGTTGTATCCGCCTGAAACCACCCGGAGAGCATCCGGTTGAAGTTAACATTATTGTTATAATGCAGGTATAAAAGTTTATAGAAGGGTTGGGATCAGATGAAGTTCAACGAGCTGCTGCAAAAAAAACAAATTGTGGTTTTTGATGGGGGGATGGGTTCGTTACTGGCCAGACGTGGCTGTGATACCAGTGGTATGAGCAATATAAAAAACTCCGAAGCTGTTAATGAAATCCACCGGGAGTATGCCGGTGCAGGCGCCGATGTTTTAATTACCAATACTTTTACGATGAACAGGATCAACATGGAAGCGCAGGGTCTTGAAGCAGATGTCAGGAAAGTAAATGCTGCCGGAGTCAGCCTGGCCCGGGAAGCGGCCGGTCAGGATCGCCTGGTCTTTGGTGATATCGGACCTACCGGGCAATTGCTGGAACCTTACGGTTCCTACACTGAAGAGCATTTTTATCAGAACTATGCCCAGCAGGCGGAAATTTTGAATAAAGAAGGAGTAGACGGCCTGATTATTGAAACTTTTACCGATCTTCGTGAAGCTATATGTGCCCTGAAAGCTTGTAAAGACAACACGGATCTGCCCCTGATCCTGTCACTGGCTTTTTCAACCACTCAAAAAGGCGGGAGGACCATTATGGGCAGCACTGTTGAGGGAGCAGCAGAAGCAGCTGAAGAATACGGTGTTGCAGCAGTAGGTGCCAACTGCGGTGATCTTGACCCTTCCGGGATGGCTGTGATTACAAGTATCTTCAGTGAGACCACTAAATTGCCTTTAATTGTTCAGCCCAATGCCGGTATGCCCAGGCTTGTCGGCAGTGAAACAAAGTATGACATGAAGCCTGACGATTATGCCGAAGGGGTTATTAAATGCATCGAAAACGGGGCATCAATTGTCGGTGGTTGTTGTGGAACCACTCCTGATCATATAAAAGCGGTAGCAGGCAGGTTGAAAGAGTTGAATTAATTAGCAGTCAACAGGCGGCCGTTATCTTAGAACCATTTCCTTTTCACTTTTTCTGGTGGATCGTATTTTACACTGTGGGTATCTACGGTAATGTGCTTAATTTGCTGTTCTTCTAAAGGCCTGTTTTTATTGTCCTGATCAACATTAACGATGCGGTCTGCAACTTCCATACCTTCAACAACTATTCCAAAGGCGGCGTACTGGCTGTCCAGATGTTCAGCATTATCAACTGTAATGAAAAACTGTGATCCGGCTGAATCATAATCATTTGAGCGGGCCATTGAAAGCACCCCCCTCTGGTGGCTGATCGAATTGGGGTGTCCGTTTGCTGAAAACTCTCCTTTAATTTTATAGCCCGGGCCGCCTGTTCCATTACCGTAAGGACAGCCGCCCTGGATCATAAACCCGGGAATAACCCGGTGGAAGATCAAATTGTCATAAAATTGTTTACCGGCCAGGTGGATAAAGTTTTGCACTGTATTTGGGGCGTTTTCCGGATCAAGCTCAATTTTTATGATTGATCCGTCTTTCATTTCGATGGTTGCCAAAGGTTTCTTTTCTGTCATTTAAATCACCCTTTTTAAATAAATCTTTTAATCAGATTATCTATGTTTAATCCGGCTTTGATTCCAACCGGTATGTTTGGTCCAGGTAATTTAAGGCAAATGTTTTTAAATCTGTTTGGTCGCACATGGTCCCCATCATGGCATACATGGCTGCAATACCTTCACAGGCCTCGGGCCCCTCTTCCACCCGGGGGATGCTTTCTTCCAGATCTGCCAGGAAGTTTTCCCTGACTTTTGTATGCGGCGGGGTTACAATGAAATGCAGGGCTGCCGGAAGCTGCTGGCGTCCCAGCTGCCAGCCCTTTTCGGCCATTAAGTCGGCCAGGGTGTATACATCCAGCTGGTTGGATCCTACAGCAAATACGCTCATTACCGGGCTGCCCAGGATTTCCAGTTTGCCGGTTTTTTCAATGCCCTCCTTTAGAACACGGGTCGTTTCCATTACTTCTTTTGTCAGGCGCATATATCCTTCTTCACCCAGGTAATTGAGCACAGCCCAGGCAGCAGCGATGGGACCACCCGGTCTGGTTCCGGTTACGCTGGTCGATCCAAAGAGACCACCAGGCCAGTCTGTTAAAACAAAAAATTGATGGCGGCGCAGTTCCGGGTAGCGATATAGAATCACCGAGGCTCCCTTGGCTGAATAACCGTATTTATGTAAGTCAACAGAAATTGAAGTTATCCCGGGAACCCTGAAATCAAAAGGTGGTACCTGATAGTTCAGGCGTTCCAGAAAGGGAAGAACGAATCCCCCCAGGCAGGCATCAACATGCAAATTTATCTTCTTTTCAAGGGCCAGTTCACCCATTTCTTTGATGGGGTCAACTACTCCATGCGGGTAAGCCGGTGCTGAACCAACCAGGAGGATGGTGTTTTTGTTTATGGAACCGCGCAGGGCATCCATGTCAGCCTGAAAATTTTCATCAAGGGGTGTACGCACAGCCTTAACTCCCAGGTAGTGAGCTGCCTTGTCCAGGGCAGGATGAGCACTTGCGGGAATAATTATTTCCGGTTCAGTAATTTCTGGTCGTTTGGAGCGAGCCTGGTCCCGGCTGGCTTTGACTGCCATCAGCAAGCTTTCAGATCCTCCTGAAGTTACTGTGCCGACGGTTTCATCTTCACCATTAAGTAAAGAGGCTGTTTTAGCCACTATTTCTGTTTCGAATTTTTTTAGGCTGGGGAAGGCTTTAGGATCGAGTGCGTTGCCATGGGAAAAAAGGGTGTACGTTTCCCTGATAATTTGATCAACTTCTTTTCCTGCCTGATAGACCAATCCCCATGACTGGCCGTTTTCCCAGCCCACATCTGCCCTGCGGGCATGGTTCATTTCTGAAAAGATCTTATCCCGGGCAATGCCTTTTTTGGGGAAATAACCCCGGTTGTTCTTTTTCATTTTTTATCGACTCCGCCTGTCTTTAAGGATTATCTGGAACAGCATATAGATCATTCCTCGTTTTTGATGGGCTTAATGTACTCATAGATGTGAGAAACTATTATTTTGAGCACGGTAAAAGTTGGTATGGCCAGGATAATGCCCAGCAGTCCGCCCAGGCGACCTGCTACCAGCACAATTAAGATGATAGCCAGGGGACTCAAGGAAAGCTTACGGCCCATGACCTGGGGAGAAATGATCATGCTTTCTGCCTGCTGGACAATAACAATTACTATGATCACCAGCAGCATTGTCAGTGGTGAATCGATCAGTCCGACGATCACAGCGGGTATAGAACCGATAAATGGTCCCAGGAAAGGCACGATATTGGTTATCATAATAAAAATTGAAAGGAGCAGGGCATACTCTAAGCCGATAATTAAAAAACCGATATAAGCCAGGACTCCTACGAATAAGCAAACAATACCCAACCCCTGGACATAATAGCTAAGGAGCCTGTTAATCTCGGCCAGGGCATTGTTTATGTTAACGGCATAATCTTTTGGAGCCAGGTTGTTGACAAAATTCGTTATTTGTTTGCTGTCTTTTTCTTTAAGCATGTAGTAAAGCAGGAAAGGAACAATAATAACGGTTACAAATATGCCGGTAACAAAATCGATCATTGAAGAGATGCTGGTTGCTATTCGGGTAATAGACCTGCTGATTGTTCCGGCCACGCTGTCTACAATATTATCGATATCCAATGCTTCCAGGTCCAGCAGACCGGCAACAAAAGCGCTTTCTTCCAGGTTTCTCAGAAGCTGGCGTATTTCCCTGATTCCATCCGGAATATTCACCGCCAGCTTGGTAAATTCAGCCTGCAGTATCGGACCGATGGCAAGGAAAAGAACAACAAGCAGGCTGATAATAAGAAGGTAGACAATTAATATCGCTCCGGGACGGGGCAATTTACGGTGGTGCAGCCAGTCGACAAAAGGGAAAGTTAAATAGTAGAGAATTCCTGCAATGAGAAAAGATATGAACAGGGCTTCGAAAGCGACAACGATCGGTTGAAAAATGAAAGATATCAGGCTGCCGGTGTAAATAATTAAAAAAACAAGTAGAATACCGATTCCGGTTTTAAACAGTTTTGAATCCCACATGCTAGCTCCCTGTAGTTGCCCTGAGAATTGTTTTTACAACTTGCAACGGCAATCTTGAAGGTTTCACAAAAAGAATACCAGTGTTTGTACATTTTAGATCATAATCACTTCAGGTTCAATAAATATTTCATTTTCCAAACCCAATGTCCAGTCTGCCATATCATAGTGGCAAAATGTCCATGTATATGATTAAAAGTCCTTATTTCATAGGGTTTGTCAAAGAACAGGGGTCAAACCCGGCAGCTTTATATAATGCCGGGTAATTGTCCGTAGCAGGAGGCAGGCCGGTGGGCAGGAAACCGGTATTGTGACAGGGAATAACTATTATGATTCAGGCGATCTAAAGGAGGGCAAAGCCATTGCAATGCGACCTGTGTAAAAAAAATGAGTGTTTGGAAGGTAAGGGGTGCTCCGGTATCCAAAATGAGTGGACAGATTCATATACCGGCCAGGATCGGGAAATTCACTATACAGCCGCTTTGATTGAAGGCGATTATTATATGCAAAAAACAAGGGTGGAAGAACTGATCCTATTTAGCCGGGAAATGGGTTACAAGCGCCTTGGAGTGGCTTTCTGTGTCGGCCTCGGGGAGGAAGCAAAAGTGCTCTGTTCCTATCTTCGCGGCCACTTTACAGTTTACAGTGTTTGTTGCAAGTTGTGCGGTATTGCAAAAGATGAAGTCGGGCTGCCGAAGATTAATAAAAACAGGCCCGAAGTGATGTGCAACCCGA
>SKXC01000085.1 GCA_007128625.1 Syntrophomonadaceae bacterium
GAAGTGGAAGATTTACTTGAGTACAGGCCAATGTTAATGGCCTGCTATGATTACATAGATAATGAATATGCAAAACATCAAGCAGTATCAAACCTTGGTCGAACCGATAATAGTTTTTTGCTGGAAGGGTGGGTTCCTGCTCCGGTTTTGAAAGATTTAGAAACCATGGTTAACGACGAGACTGAAACAGGTGTTTTGGCTGCACGTGACCCTGAACCGGATGAAGATGTTCCGGTACTTCTTCATAACAGCGGACCGGCTGAAGCTTATGAAGTTGTGACCAGGCTTTATAGTACCCCAAAAAAACAAGAACTGGATCCAACACCGTTTATGGCCCCGTTTTTTTTCATCTTTTTTGGTATTTGTCTTTCTGATGCCGGTTATGGTATTCTTTTGGGCCTGCTCGCTTTTTACCTCTACCGGAAACTTACTCTTGGTGATTCTGGCAAACAGCTCTTGAAGCTGTTAATGCTCGGTGGTATTTCTGCTTTTGCTTTTGGTATTCTTCTGGGCGGTTATTTCGGCGATCTCATTAAACTGCCCCCCCTGCTTTTTGATCCTCTGGAAGAACCAATGATAATGCTCATTGCTTCTCTTGCTATCGGTCTTTTTCAGGTCTATTTCGGGATGGGTCTTCAGGCCTACCGTAATATAAAAGCCGGTAAACCATTAAATGCTTTATATGATCAGGGTTTTTGGTTCATATTTTTAAATGGGCTTATTATATACATAGCCAATGTGTCCAGTATCGGACTGTGGTTGGTCATTATCGGTGCCGGCGGGTTGATTCTTACCCAGGGAAGGTCACAGCGCAGCCTGGTCTTGAAATTCTTTAGCGGGCTGCTGAGCCTTTATAATGTCACCCAGTATTTGAGTGATGTGTTGTCCTATTCCCGTCTGTTTGCCCTGGGGCTGGCCTCCGTAGTTATCGGCATGGTTGTTAACTCAGTTGGAGAACTGGTTGCAGGGTCGATCGTCGGTTATGTGGTCATGGTCATTATCCTTACTGGCGGCCACTTTTTTAATATGCTCATCAGTACACTGAGTTCGTATGTTCATACCAGCCGTTTACAATATCTTGAGTTTTTTAACAAGTTTTTTGAGGGCGGTGGCAGGTCATTCCAACCTTTCAGGGCAAAAACCAGCTACGTGGATATAGTTGATTCGAAAGAAGGTTAAGATAAAACAGGATTCAGGCCTTTTGCTTTAATAAATATAGAGCTTCTGACGCCTGAGCATATAAGACAATAAACTATCGATTTAAAAGGAGGCTTTAAGTAAATGGAAGGAATTGAAATAGCAATGCTTGGAGTAGCCCTGGCAGTTGGTTTGGCCGGGAGCGGTTCAGCAATCGGGATCGGGATCGTTGGCCAGAGTGCAGCCGGCCTTATATCTGAGGATCCCGACAAGTTTGGGCAAACCCTTTTATTACAGGCCCTTCCCGGAACCCAGGGTATATACGGGCTTTTAGCCGGGTTTTTGATTATGCAGGACATCGGTATTGTCGGCGCAGAAGTCGTAGAGCTGACTGCTTCACAGGGAGCCTCTTACCTGATGGCCTCACTGCCTATCGCTATAGCCGGTTTAAGCTCAGGTATTTACCAGGGAAGAGTACTGTCATCGTCAATAAACCTGATTGCTAAGAGGCCGGAAGAGCTGGGTAAAGGTATTGTTTATGCAGTTATGGTAGAAACATACGCTGTATTTGCCCTGCTGGCCACAATCTTAATGTTGTTCGGTATAGATGCTTAAATTATGCCGATAAAGGAGTGAGAAGTTTGAACGAGGGAGCGGACAGGATTATCCGGCGTGTCCTTAATGATGCACAGGCCAGGGCGGAATCGATAAAAGCTGAAGCTGATGAACAAGCAAAAACATTTGAATCTGAAGCCAGGCAAAAAGCTAACCGTAAAAAAGAGCATATCCTGGAACAGGCCCGCAAGGGAGCTGCTGAACAAAAGGGCCGTATTATCGGAGTGGCCCAGCTTGAAACACGCAAGGATTTACTTTCCGCCAAACAGGAAATGATTGGTGAAGCTTTTAAAAAAGCTCTTGATAAGTTGATAAACCTGGACGACAAAACCTACCTTTCAGTTATTAGTAATCTTTTACTGAGTATGGTTGAAACAGGCTCAGAAACTGTAATATTTTCTGCTCGGGACAAAGAGAAGATTACCGATAAATTTTGGAATGAAATTAACGAAACCCTTGAAAAACAGGGGAAAAAAGGACAGCTAAAGCTTTCAGAAGAAACCAGAGAAATTCAGGGTGGTTTTATTCTTCAGGCAGGCGGTGTAGAGATAAATTGTTCATTTGAATCGCTGCTGGAGATGAAAAGAGATGAACTGGAACCTGAAGTGGCAGAAATGCTATTTAAATAAACTAGAAGCTTTCCTCCGGGAAAGGAGAGCAGAGTCAAATGCCCATTGATGACACAATTTATGCCTATTCAGTAGCGCGGATAAAAGCTTTGGAAACAAGGTTGCTGGATCAGGGTCAGTTCAATCGCATGATCAATGCATCATCAGGTGAAGAAGCATTAAAAATACTATCCGAGTCGGATTATGCTTCTGCCCTGGCAGAGTTGGCCGATATCCATGACTTTGAAACAGTTCTTGCCTCTGAATTAAAAGATACTTTTAATCTCGTGATGAAGATAAGCCCCATTCCCGAGTTAATTGCCATGATCGCGTTACGTTATGATATACACAACCTGAAGGTATTATTTAAGGCCAAATATTTAGGGATAAAAAGCGATCTATTAATTCCGGTCGGCACCTACGACCTTGCCAAGTTGGAACAAGCTGTAAACGAAGATGATTTTATCTACTTCCAGGATAAGCTGCGCCGGGCCGCAGTGAAGATTACTGAGGATTTTATGGTTAACCGTGACCCCCAGGTTATAGACTTGATCCTGGACCGGGCCCTTTATGAAGAGTTGATTCTTGGTTCGAGAGAAAATCGTTCAGCTTTTCTCGAAAATTTGTTTACAAGGCAGATCGATTTGATCAACTTAAAAACATTGATTCGGGTTAAACGCATGGAACTTGGCCGTGACTTTTTGAAAACAGTCTTGTTACCTAATGGTTCTCTTTCTGCCGATCGTTTGGCCGCTATGATCGATGAACCTCTGGAATCTCTAATTTCCATGCTGGCTATTAGTGATTATGCAGACCTTGTCAGCGAAGGAGTAAGGGAATGGCTGGAAAAAGGAACCGCCTCTCTCCTGGAAAAACTTTCTGATGATTATATTACCACTTTTCTCAAGCAGGGTAAGTGGATACCTTTTGGACTTGAGCCCCTGGTTGGTTATTTGTGGGCGAAGGAAATCGAGATAAAAAATATACGCATAGTTTTGGTTGGTAAAATTAATAAACTGCCAGCCGAAGCGATCAGGGAGCGAATTCGCGATGTCTACATATAAAATTGCAGTAATTGGGGATAAGGATTCGATCCTTGGTTTTAAAACTATCGGTGTGGATACTTATCCCGTCACCAGTAGTAAGTCAGCACTTGAAACATTAAAAAAGTTGGTTTCAGAAAACTACGGGGTTATATTTATTACTGAAGAGCTGGCCAGCAGCATGGAAGATGTAATCAATGAACTGCACAGGCGCTATTTACCGGCGGTTGTTCTGATCCCGAACAGTAAGGGAACGCTGGGAATAGGAATTCAACAAATCAAAGCTAATGTAGAAAAAGCGATCGGTGCAGATATTCTTTTCAGGAAAGAAGGTTGATAACTTGGATGTTGGCAGGATTAGAAAAGTTTCCGGTCCCCTTGTCGTCGCAGATAATATGGGTGATGCCCGGATGTATGATATGGTCAAAGTCAGTGATGCCCGCTTGATGGGTGAGATCATTGAACTGCACGGCGATCAGGCATCCATACAGGTTTATGAGGAAACCGGTGGTCTCGGGCCCGGAGAGCCTGTTTATACTACAGGTGAACCGCTAAGTGTTGAACTGGGGCCCGGTTTGATTGAAGCAATATTTGATGGTGTCCAGCGACCTCTGGATGTAATCAGAGAGCAGGTTGGCGATTATATTACCCGAGGGGTTGAAGTAAGCCCTTTGAACCGTGAACGTAAATGGGATTTTGTGGCAAAAGTTGAAGAAGGGGACAAGGTCCAGGCCGGAGATATCCTCGGCACAGTCCAGGAAACAACTTTAGTTGAGCACCGGATCATGGTTCCCCCTGACATATCCGCCGGAACGATCAAGACCATAAAGAGCGGCGAGTCAACAGTAACTGATGTTATTGCCAGTATTGAAACAGAAAACGGAGAGGTCGAAGTGAGCATGTTACAGCGATGGCCTATTCGTAAGGGTCGCCCCTATAAGGAAAAAATGGGACCGCATATTCCGATGATTACAGGACAGCGGATCATCGACACTTTTTTCCCCGTAGCCAAAGGAGGAACTGCCTGTATTCCCGGACCATTCGGCAGTGGAAAAACTGTAACCCAGCATCAGCTCGCCAAGTGGGCTGACGCTGAAATAGTCGTCTATATTGGCTGTGGTGAGCGGGGAAACGAGATGACTGATGTGCTCATGGAATTCCCTGAATTAAAAGACCCCAAGTCGGGCGAACCGCTGATGAAGCGAACAGTATTAATTGCCAACACATCGAATATGCCGGTTGCCGCTCGTGAAGCTTCGATTTATACCGGGATTACCATTGCTGAGTACTTCCGGGATATGGGTTATAGTGTTGCCTTGATGGCAGATTCTACTTCACGCTGGGCTGAAGCGTTGCGTGAAATGTCCGGCAGGCTTGAAGAGATGCCCGGTGAGGAAGGCTATCCTGCCTACCTGGGTTCCCGTTTGGCAGATTTTTATGAGCGTTCCGGACGGACGATCTGTTTAAGCAGTGAAGAAAGAGAAGGCGCCCTTACCCTGGTCGGAGCTGTGTCACCCCCGGGTGGCGACCTTTCAGAACCGGTATCGCAGGGTACTTTGCGAATTGTTAAAGTATTCTGGGGGCTGGATGCTTCACTGGCCTATCGCCGCCATTTTCCGGCAATTAACTGGCTGCTCAGTTACTCCCTTTATCTTGATAATGTTGCTGAATATTTCCGGGATAC
>SKXC01000105.1 GCA_007128625.1 Syntrophomonadaceae bacterium
AAGGAAATGTAGTTGGTTTGTGGGGAATATTTCAGAACACTGCCGTCAAAGAAAGTGATCAGGCCCTTAGAAAAAAGGCAGAGCTGCTGCAGAATATTAACGATAATATCTTTGACCTGGTCTCAATGGCCGATCCGGAGGGTAATTTTACTTATGTCAGTAAATCACATCAAGTTTTGGGATACGACCCTGAATGGTTAATCGGGAAGTCTGCCCTGGAATTTGTTCATCCTGATGATTTACAAGGCACAGCTGAGACCTTGCAGGAATTAATCAGCAATAAAATGAACGATCTAAAAGCAGAATTCAGATACCGCTGTGCTGATGGTCATTATATTTGGCTTGAAACCCTGGGAAGATTCATAACCGACGACGATGGCAATATTGTCGAACTGTTTTTCAGTTCACGGGATATCACTGAGCGAAAGCTGGTTGAACAATCTTTGCGTGAAGAGGAAGCATTCCGTAAGCTTCTATTAGAATTGGCCACCAACTTTATCAATATACCCCTGGAACAATATGATACTGCCATAAATGAGATGCTGGCCAGAATCGGCAGCTATTTAGATACAGATCGCGTTTTTGTTTTCAAGCATGACCACTTAAGAGAAGTAACCAGTGAAATCTATGAATGGTGCGCAGAAGAAATTGAATCCGATAAAGAAGAAACCCAGGAAGTTACTTTTGATTCATTTGCAGCAGACATTCTGGAAGACATGCAAAAAGGAAAAATCATTCAAATTCCAGATACCTCCAAGATGACAGAATACCCGCGAATGAAACCCTTCTTCAAGAAACAGGGCATCCGTTCGCTGCTGGCAATCCCGATGTTCCATGAAAAGATTAATATCGGTCTGGTAGGTTTCAGCTCTATCAACCGGATAAGAACATATACGGAAAATGAAACTTCTATCCTGCAGATATTAGCAGAAATCCTCTCCAATATTCTGGCCAGGCAGCAGTCAGAAAAACAGATGCTTGCTCAAAAAGAACGAATGGCAAATATCTTACAGGGTACAAACGTGGGAACATGGGAATGGAATATACAAAGCGGGGAAACCGTATTTAATGAAAAATGGGCTGAAATGATCGGATATACCCTTGAAGAATTGTCACCTGTATCTATCGATACATGGTCAAAATATACCCACCCTGAAGATTTAAAAGCTTCCAATGAAATGCTGGATCGACATTTCAAGGGCGAACTGGATTACTACGATTGTGAATGCCGTATGAAGCATAAAAACGGCCACTGGATCTGGGTCAATGATCGGGGTCGCTTGATCACCCGCACCGCTGATGGCAAACCACTGCTCATGTTTGGCACCCATACCGATATTACCGAACAAAAGCAGGCTAAAGAAGCTTTAATTGAATCAGAGAAAAAATACCGTCACATATTAGAAACAATAGAAGAAGGTTACTATGAGGTTGACCTTCAGGGAAACTTTGTTTTCTTTAATGATTCACTTTGCCGTATATCCGGGTACAGCCGAAGTGAACTGATGCATAAAAACTACGAAAATTTGAGCTGGAACCCGCAAACAGTGTATAAAACATTTAACCGGGTGTATCGCACTGGAAAACCGGAACAAGCTGCCGGATGGACTATCGTTACAAGGGATGGCCGGAAAATTTTCGTTGAACTGTCAATTTCACTGCGCAGGGATCCCTATGGTAACCCCCTCGGTTTTCAAGGAGTGATCAGGGACATCACCGAACGCAAAGAGGCTGAAGAAGCACTTGCCGATAAAAACAAAATGCTTTCTGTGCTGAATACCTACAGTATTCAGCAAACGGAAGCCCGGGCATATAATGAACTGCTGGATTTAATTGCAGAACAAATCGATGGTTATCTTGATATAGTCGCCTCTTCTTATAGTGAATATAATCCCGAGAAAAAGACCTTCACCCTCAAAAAAGTAAAAGCAAGTCAATGGCTGATTGACCTGGCTGCCCAAATGGGTTTTAAAGCATTTCTTGGCACAGAAATTCCCATAAACAATGAGCAATATTCTGAAATAATTTCTTCAACTATCGTTATTAGTTCACGTCTTGAAGAAGCTCTACTGAATGTCATACCGGTAAGAGCTTCCCGGGCCATTCAAAAAGTATCAGGCATAAAGTACCTGGTTGGCCTCGGCCACATCATTGAAGGTCATCTTTATGGCATTTCCACGATTGGCTTAAAAAATGAGTTAAACACAGCAACAGTTGATTTTTTGAAATCCTATGCCCATATTACAGCCATCTCTCTTCGACGACTGCAGGCAGAAGAAGAAATCCGCTACATCAGTCTTCATGATAGCCTGACCAGCCTTTTTAATCGTTACTTCCTCGAAGAAGAGATGGCAAGGCTGGATACAGCCAGGCAGCTGCCCTTGTCGGTGATCATGGCCGATCTAAACGGTCTGAAAATGATCAACGATACCTATGGCCACACACATGGAGACGAAATGCTAAAAGCTGTTGCCGCCATTATTAAAAACTGCTGCCGAAAAGAAGATATTATTGCCCGCTGGGGCGGCGATGAATTCGTAGTTCTGCTGCCCCGGACAAATGCATTGAAAGCTGAGGAAATATGTAAAAGAATAAATACGCGGTGTAATGATTACCGCGTCGAAAACATTCCTTTATCAGTTGCCCTGGGAACAGCCAGTAAAACATCTCAGGAAGAGGACCTGATAAAAATTTTGCATGAAGCTGAAAATGAAATGTATAAGCAGAAACTGGCCGAAAGCCGGAGCACAAGAAGTGCAGTACTGAACACCCTCTTAAAAACACTGGAAGAAAAAAGCTATGAAACTGAAATGCACACCCAACGCATGAAAGAAATCGCCCGGTTAATTGGATTAAAAATGAATTTGCCCGATGGGGAATTAAACAGGCTGGATTTACTGATCACCCTGCATGATATAGGCAAGATCAACATTTCAGAGGAAATATTAACTAAAGAAGATCAACTGACAGCAGAAGAATGGGAAGAAATTAAAAGACACCCCGAAATTGGCTTTAGGATTACCCGGGCAACCGAAGAATTCTCACATGTTGCCGAAGATATATTATCCCATCATGAAAAATGGGATGGATCTGGATATCCGAGAGGTTTAAAGGAAAGAGACATACCAATTCTGGCCCGGATCACCGCCCTGGCAGATGCTTATGAAGTAATGAGTAACGGACGGCCATACAAAAAGGCTCTTAGTCATCAGGAAATAATTGATGAATTTATCAACTGTTCAGGCAAGCAATTCGATCCTGAGTTAACTGCACTGCTGATCCAGGATATTCTCAAGGAAATCGTACAAAAATAATTACATGGGAGAAAAAGATGAAAGGTATTGTTGTTCAAAAATATCCCATGCTCCCTACAGAAACCTATAAGGTCATTGGTGCCCATTCTCTTAGCCCCTTCAACAATCTCATCCATAGCCGCATAGCGTACCCCGTCATCAGTTCAGCATGCTTTCTAACTTCCTCACAGGTCAGGTTATAAAAAAGCTAGGATATCCACCCCAGGTGATTTGAAAGAAATTTTATCATTTATTAAAGGCAGTTAAAGGCAGAAAGGCCGAGTTTGTCTGTGTTATAATATAGAAAACAGTTTTTCGGAGTTGGAATCCATGAGCAACCTGGTAAAAATTAAATTTCAGTCTATTAAAGACAGGTTAAATCCTGTCTTGGAACGTTACCCACAAGTTGCAGGGGCTTATATCTTTGGATCTGCCCTGGATTACTGCCGACCGGAAAGCGATATTGACGTAGGTTTAATTATGGCAAATGAAGAAAAATATCAAGACCGGGACAGGGAATTGTTAAATGAGAAGATTGTTCGCGACCTTTCACCACTTCATGGACACCTATTTGATGTTGTTATCTTGAAAAGCAGTGAATCTCTTTTTTCTTTTCGGGTTATCAGCAGTGGTGCTTTGGTGTATGTTAAAGATTTGGTGGTTGTTACTGATTTTATAGAAAAAGTCAGTCACAAATACCGGGA
Organism: Syntrophomonadaceae bacterium; assembly: GCA_007128625.1. GTDB lineage: Bacteria > Bacillota > Dethiobacteria > DTU022 > DTU022 > B1SED10-74M. The sequence continues at coordinate 3,998 of SKXC01000105.1, forward strand.
GGTTTATCCCCGCTACCGCCAAGCGTTGGAGATGATTGTTTCGGAGGACTGATCATGGTTTTTGATAAAGAACTGATTTACGAAAAAATCGCCTTTATTCGCGAGCAAACTGCCGATATCCGTTCATTGATCGGCGAAAAACCATATGAGGAAATCATAAGTGACTCTTGGATCATAAAAGGTCTAAAGTATTCGCTCCAGACTTCTGTTGAAGCATTGATTGATATCGTTTACCACCTATCAGCAAAGCATTATAAACATGCACCTGCCGATGCCCGTGATGCATTGCAGCTGTTAACAGAAAAGAACCTGCTACGAAAAGATGAATATGAAAAGTATTCAGCCATGGTTGGGTTTAGGAACAGGGTGGTACACGGATATCAACAGACCTCAAATGACAGAGTATACAGTATCGCTAAGGAAGAACTTGATATATTTGAATCTTTTATTGAACAGGTTTTAGCTTTATTGGAAAATGAATCAAAAGGCCAATGAAGAAACTATAGTTTAGAACTAGCTCTATTACCATTAAAAAATATTTGCCCTGTAAAAATGAATTAAACGACATAACAATTGCTCAAAAAACTCTGGAGGTGTTAAATTTGAGCTACCTCTACTTTCCGGGATGCACCCTTAAAGATAAAGCAGCTTCTGTAATGGAAAAAACTGCCCTGCTGGCAGCCGCTGAACTGGGACTGACTTTGGAAGAGATTGACGAATGGCAGTGCTGCGGTGCGGTATATCCCCTCACAGATGACGAGCTGATAACCCTGGTTTCTCCGGCCAGAACACTATTTACAGCTAAAGACAGGCCGGTTGTGACCTTATGCTCCGCCTGCCATCACGTGCTCAAGCGGACCAGGGAAAGGCTTGCTGCAGATAAAGATGCCAGGGATAAAATAAGCAGCTACCTGGAGGAAGAATATCCCGGTCAAACACCGGTCGTTCACTACCTTGAACTCTTAAGGGATGAGCTGGGCTGGGATGCGCTGAAAAAAAGGGTTAAAGATCCCCTGAAAGGACGCCGCCTGGCAGCTTATTACGGCTGCATGCTGCTGCGTCCGG
>SKXC01000024.1 GCA_007128625.1 Syntrophomonadaceae bacterium
AATAAACTATTGTTCAGGCCCATTATTCTATTTTTTGGTATCGATATATTTATGGGTGGATCAACTGATATCTTGCCGGCCGGGAGGAATTGCTTGTGAAATTACTGAGGTTTGCTTATGAACAAAAAACCAGTTATGGAATGATTAAAAATGGTATGGTAAAGGAAATTAATGGTTCTCTGGGCAACGTTATCGATAAAGACTATACCTTTTCTGGTAATACTTATCCTTTAGAAAAGATAAAGCTGCTTCCTTCATCATATCCCAGTAAAGTTTTATGCCTGGGTTTAAACTACCGCAGCCATGCTGAAGAATTAGGTTTGCCTGCACCGCTGCAGCCAATCATTTTTATGAAACCTTCTACTGCGGTAATCGGTCATAAAGAATCTATACTTTACCCGCCACAGAGCAAACGAGTTGACTATGAAGCTGAGCTGGCAGTTATTATCGGGAAAAAATGTTATCGTGTTGATCGGGCTCAAGCCCTGGACTATGTTGTTGGCTACTCATGTGCCAATGATATTACCGCAAGGGATTTACAGCCAAAAGATGGCCAGTGGACTTATTCAAAGAGTTTTGATACCTTTGCTCCCCTGGGTCCATGGATAGAAACAGGCATAGATAATCCGGAGAGCCTGCAAGTTTCTGGATATTTAAACGGTAAATTAGTTCAAGATGGTTTTACTGCCGACCATGTTTTTACCGTTGACTATTTAATTCACTACATATCTCACTGTATGACTTTATTGCCCGGAGATGTCATAATGACCGGAACACCATCCGGCATTGGCCCCATGGAGAAAGGGGATGTTTTTAAAGTAAGCATATCCGGGATAGGTGAACTGGAAAACGACCTTAAAAGTTTGTAAATTGTTGCTGTTTATCAGCCTGCACACCTACAATCGGCCAGGTTGGGTTGATGAACTTGAATCCCGCTGTTGATCAGAGGCTTAACCCAATCTATTCATGGCCAGTTCCTGGAAATCTGCGATGTCTTTTTTGATTACTGCCAGGGAATTGTTCCAGAATTCGGGTGAATCAAGCTTTATGCCAATCATTTCGGCAACTTGATCAACCTCGTTTTTGCCAGTGGTTTTAAGCAGCTTGATATAATCTGCTGAAAAGCCTCTGCCTTGTTCCAAGTAAAGCGCATAAACTCCCAGCCCAAATAGTAGACCGAAAGCGTAGGGAAAGTTGTAATAGTTATTCTCGGCCAGGTAATAATGGGGTTTATTCAACCAGGCATAAGGATGCAAATAATTGTGGTTTAATGCTTCGCCATAAGCTTCCTGCTGGGCGCTGATCATCATATCTTTTAATTCACCAACGCTTAAAGAGGCCTGTTTTCTTTTTGCAAAAAGATTGTTTTCAAAAATAAAGCGGCTGTATATATCTACGATTACCTGCCCGGCCTGGCTGATCTTGTTTTCCAGAATGGCAAAGGCCTGTTCGGGATCGGCCTCTTTCCTTGCGGCATTGGTTACTATAGTTTCACTGAAGATGGATGCTGTCTCAGCCAGGGGCATTGGATAACTGGCATTGATAATACTCTCTTCAGTCAAACAGTGCCCGTGATAGGCATGACCCAGCTCATGGGCTAAAGTGGTCATATCATTAAAGCTGCCGGTAAAATTACATAAGATCCTACTTTCTCCAATGGGGTGAATGTTAAAACAAAAGGCTCCACCTCTCTTGCCATCACGGGGCTCACTATCTATCCAGTTTTCGGAGAAGGCTTGCTGGTATAGTTCGGCCATTTCCGGGCTAAAGCTGCTAATGTTGTTTATAATGAAGTCCCGGGCTTTTTCCAGGGTGAATTCCATTTCCACATCTCCCATGGGAGCGAATATGTCATAAAAGGGCAGGGCATCTCCCTGGTTCAACAACCGGGCTTTGGTTTTATAATACTGCCTGAAATTGGGCATGAAATCACGCATTGCCCCCAGCATGGTCTCCAGTGTTTTTTGCGACATCCTGGATTTAAGCAATGTTTCCTCCAGGGGGTTTTCATAACCACGCTTACCGGCCAGGGTGATTACTTCTCCTTTTATCCCATTCAATGAAGCAGCAACCGGTTCCTCAATCCTCTCATAAGCTTTTAATTCTGCTTCATAACCATTTCTGCGGACTTGAGGGCTGCTTTTAAAAGCCAGGTTTCTGACCTCGGGTAGAGGTAGTTTTTTTACCTCTCCTTCCAAGCTGACATCCACCATGAGGGTGGAGGTTAACTTTTGTTGAAGCCTGGTCCAGGCCGAAGAACCGGTTCTTTTAAGATCAGCAATAACAGTTTCTTCTTTTTCAGAAAGCAGGTAATGGCTGTTGTTAACCAGTTCTCTTAAAAAAAACCGGTGTTCCTGCAGTAATGGAGAGCTGTTAACCAGGCTTTCCAAATCAACTATTTCACCGAGCCATTTTTGGAATCTGACTCTTGGACCGGTTAACCGGGCAGCTTCCCTTTCCAAGTCCTCAATTGTCTTCAAACCCTCTACATTACGGGCATCGACACTGACTGTCAGGTGGGAGAAGGCGATCATTTTTCTATAGACTTGATAAAAATCAATTAACCTTTTTATAAATATTTCTGCCGTCTCGGTATCGCTGTCTGAAATGGAAGGCTCCCATTTTTCCAGTGATTCCAGAAGGCGGGAGGTTTTCTCCCGGTCTTGCTTAAAATTATCGTCTTTAAAATCCCGGTAAAGTTTAACAAGATCCCAGTGCTTGTTCATTTAAAACAGCTTCCTTTCAAAAATATGATCATAATGGTCAGAATTAGGTTATTTAAGCTCATTTTTCAATAATTCCAGGGCCCGGTTTAATTTATTGTCCTGTTCCTTCTTACGATTTTCTATTTCGTCATGTAGCTGTCTAACCACCAGTTCACTCATTTCACCGGTGATGCTTATTCCCCTGTCTCTTTGAAACTCTTTAAGGGCCTCCCTGGTAGCCAGGTCAAAATATCCGGATATTTCTTCTGCAAAGTAGCTAAATTCTGACAGGATTTTTTGCAGGGTTTCTACTTCTTTTCCCTCATCTCCTTCAACCAGGTTTACACTGATTGGTTCCATGGCCAGTTCAGCCACGTAAGGGGGTTCTACCTTAATATCAGGGGTCAGGCCCTTTTCATGTATTGTTCTTCCATCAGGGGTCTGATACTGGGCCACAGTAAAACGAAGAGCACCTTCATTGCTTAGCCCCCTGATATTTTGCACCGAGGCCTTACCGAACGTTTGGGTTCCAATTAAAGTTGCGGTATTTGTGTCCTGAAGGGCACCGGCCAACACCTCGGAAGCGCTGCTGCTTGCCTTGTTAACCAAAACCACCATTGGCATTTGCAATCCTTTGCTGCGAGATTCGTGAGTTTCAATCCTGTTTTCACCATAAACAACATGAGTGATTGGTCCTTCAGGGACCAGCATATCGGCAATTAAAATTGCTGAATCTAACGATCCACCCGGATTATTTCTCAAGTCGACAACCAATCCCGCCATGCCTTCTTGCTTTAATTTTTCAAGAGCTTTTTGAAATTCCTGGGGAGAAGTAGTGGAAAAATTGGTTAACTTGATGTATCCCAGGTTATGATCAAACATTTGATGCTTTACGGTGGTCAGTTCAATTTTTTCCCTGGTAATATTGAATTCAATGATTCCATCTACACCCGGGCGTTCCACTTCAATTTTCAAGTCGGTTCCCGGCTCGCCCCGCATTAAATTGATTGCCTTGGTCAGGCCTTCTCCAACCAGGTTTTTTCCGTCCACTGCTATGATGCGATCGCCCGTGCTGAGCCCGGCTCTTTCACCGGGAGTTCCGGAAATAGGTGACACCACGGTAACATAATCATCTTCATAAAATACTTCAATACCTACTCCACCATATGTGCCTTCAGTTTGAATCCTTAAGTTTTCATACTCTTCAGGATCCAGGTAACTGGCTTGCGGGTCATCCAATTCTTTCAGCATGCCCCTGAAAGCTCCATCAAGAAGTTTTTTCCGATCAATATCATCCAAGTGATCAGCTTCCAGGATTCCCACAATTTCCTGAAAAAGTTGGAAATCTTCGTCAAGCTCAGGAATTACGCCTTCCTGTGGAGTTTCCACGTCCATGGCCCTGGTTCCCAAAAAGGTCAGAATATTAGTGGCCAGTACAACCAGGATTACCAGTAGTAATGTTTTTCTACCCATGCCTATCCCTCATTTCAACTTTTAAATCATTTTCCTAATAAATCAGCAAGCTTAATAAGCTTGCCGGATTATTTTATCTGCTAACAATCAGTTTCTATCTTTCTATTATTATCAGCATGTAAATACTATCAATAATATTAAAAGTGATCAACACCGTGCGATCACTCCTTTAGTTTTTTCGAAGGGAATCGGCTCACTCACGACGAACTCTTACCGGTGGGATGAGAAATGAGCTGATTAAAGTATAAAATTTCATCCTCTGCACACTTTTTGAAGTGGTTTATCGACTCAGCTATTATAATATGTAAATAGGGCAAATATAACTTTTCTCCCTAAATCATTACCTGCTGATCGGGAAGGGATTATGATGAATGCAGAACTGGTTGAAAGGCTTTGTGACCCTGCTGCCAGCTGCTGACTGATAAACTCTTTAACACATAATCGTGTTTATAAAGGAATAGATATGAGCAAACATCTGGTTATTGTTGAATCTCCGGCCAAGGTGAAAACAATTAAAAAATTTTTAGGCAGTAACTATACGGTTAAAGCCTCGTTGGGTCATGTCCGCGACCTGGTTAAAAGCAAACTCGGTGTTGATGTGGAAAATGATTTCCAGCCGCAGTACGTTAATATCCGCGAAAAATCCAGGGTGATAAATGAACTTAAAAAAGAAGCGGAAAAGTGTGACAATGTTATCCTTGCCCTTGATCCCGACCGGGAAGGTGAGGCAATTGCCTGGCATCTGCGCGAATTGCTGAAAAAAAAGGATAGAAAAGATGAATACTTCACCCGGGTAACCTATAACCAGATAACCAAACCGGCGATCATCAAAGCATTTAACGATCCCGGT
>SKXC01000122.1 GCA_007128625.1 Syntrophomonadaceae bacterium
TGCAGACAGCCTCAATAGTCGGTGGTTTTCCTTTTATGATTATTATGTTCTTGATGCTCTACTGCTTTTTGAAATCACTTTACTCTGAAAATCCATAAAGAGATCTTTTCCTTAAATAAATAGTTATGTTTTAAAAAGGCTTGTAAATAAGATAAACCTGAAGGGCTGCTTTGAAAAGTCAGCCCTTCAGGTTTATTAAAGGCTTATCGTAATAACATCGGCACTGGCCATCCATGTATTGCCATATTTACTTTCATATGAATAAGCAAACATTTTCTGGTCCAACAGAGAGTAGTTGACATACCTATTCGAAAATTGTTATAATTATACTATGCTGGAATTTATATTTTATAGATATAATTTTCATTGTTCATAAATCAATGACAAACCATCTGGTAAAGCCTTTTTTAAAAACCTGGTCAGGAAAGGAGACTTATTTTAACAGGAAAGTATAAACAAGGGAACCATTATCTATCACCATGGTTATATGCGCTGTTTTACCACTGGAACAGCGAGATGTATCTAACAAAATGAAAGGGTGGTAAAAATGAGTGAAACGGTTGAGAATTTAAACAAGGTAATTGAAGATCTTAAGTCCGACCTGGATAAGGGGCTGGTTGGCGCCGGATTATGGAATGCCAAGGACGGTCAGCAGATTGCCCAGTATCAAGGCCGGGCCAAAGCAGCAGCTCTCTTTAATGAAGTAACGCGTGTGCTTTATAAAACCCTGTCTGGTGCTGCGTTTCCCGGACTGGGTAATTTTTACCTGATTCACCTTGATAACGAAAATGTAGTCATTGTGGTTATAAGCGGCAATTACCAGCTGGGTGCCCTGGTTGATCTTTCCAAAACCAGTATGGGTATATTGATGAGTGTTGCCCTGCCCAACGTGCAGGAGAACTTAAACAAAGCCACAGCTAAACTTCCGAAGTAAGTTTTTTCGGACAGTGATCAACCTGGATCTGGTTGGAAAGAAAAGGTTTCAAGTTTTTATTTCATCGGTATTGATGATTGTTTGTATTCATTATTGAGATATAATTATTTAAAGAGCATAATTACATTAAAAGGATAAAAAGCCGGTAAGGGAGGATAAAAATGAGTAAAATGGTCGAAAGCTTTGAAAAGATTACTGAACAACTAAAGTCAGACATGGGCGAAGGATTTGTAGCAAACGACTTCTGGCATCAAAAAGATGCGCAGTCGCTTTACGGATTTAACACGCAGCCTAAAGCATGTGCCCTTTTTAATGAGGTTACCCGTACGCTTGATAAAACCATGCAGGGTGCAGAATTTCCCGGGTTGGGCGAATATTATGTGGTCCATCTTGAAAATGACCTGCTGGTTGTAATCGCGATAGCAGGTGAATACCAGCATGGCATGCTGGTGGATCTATCGAAGACAACCATGGGCATTTTGATGAGTGTTGCATTGCCAAACTTACTGAGTGAATTTAAAAAAGCTATATCTTAGTTTCAGGTATCCATTTTACAGTATTAATGTATCAGCTCAGACTGATTTTCTTTGCCATATAAGAATTTTCGGGGCACTGAGCTATTATTTTATATGTTATGATTTAACTGCATCAAGTTAAAAAAAAGGTAACAGTTATGATACTAAACAGTTATTGGTTTAAAATTGCTGAATATGATCTTGAAACTGCAGATGCAATGTATAAAACTAAGCGATATCTCTATGTTGGTTTTATGTGTCATCAGTGTATCGAGAAGGCGCTAAAGGGGATTTATGTAGCTATAAATAATGAGGCTCCACCTAGAATACATAACCTGGCAAGACTTTTAGAAATTATTGAATTGGATAAAAGCATCCCCAAAGATCTATTAGACTTTGTACTTACTTTGAACCCCCTGAATATTGCTGCAAGATATCCTGACTATAAATTGGAATTGATTAAAGAGATCGATGATGATTATGCAGCGGAATTAATTTCTGAAACCAGGAGTTTGTTTGAATGGCTAAAAGCAAAAATATAGTTGAGGATAAAATTAAATTTTTCATTAATGAACTGGAAAAGCATGTTAATGTTGAAACGGTTGTTCTTTTTGGATCTTGGGTAAAAGGTTCTGCAGATAAATTCAGTGATATAGACCTCGCAATCTTTTCACCAGATTTTGGAAAGCAGAGGCTTAAAGAAGCGCAGTTACTATCAAAAGTTGCGTGGAATGTGGATACTGCTATTGAAGCAATCCCTTATTCTGTTGATGAGCTTAAATGTGAAGACCCGGCAAGCTTTGTATATCATATTAAAAAAAATGGCGAAGTTGTGTTTAACAAATCAAAGCAAAAAATATAGCTAGCAAGGCTGCAGGACAGCAGAAGATATAGTGGCCGAAATTGGGATTAACATGAGCAGGTTTATTAGTGATGGCCATATCACTTTATGAACTGGAATATGGATTCAATTTTTGATCAACTCTTTTTCCATGAGCTGCCAGTGGTGATAATCATAAGGGCCGAATAGATATTTTAGACTGGGGTGCAGGGTGTGGTGCTGTTCCCGGGAGAGGCTGAAACTAAAGCTTAAAAAACCTTGTTCAGTCCACACTGGAATCATTGAGGTGACAGAAGGCAGCATTTCAGGTGGTGCTTGCAGGTAACTGATAACCAGGTGCCGGTCTTCTTTGTTTTTTACTGTCACCATCAGACCCTGGAGGTGGTCCCGGTATTTAATAAGGTAGAGCTCATTATTATTTACAGCCCGGGCAAGGTAATCACCGGTCAAGGAGCGGTAGCTGTAACCGGGCATGAACAGCAGCTTTCCTGAGGTCTGGATAGCCGGGGTTGAAAATATAAGGTCATTTACAGCCGGCAGATCTGAGTGGGAGCACAGCTGTAAAGGCGATCCTTTTTCCCCGGTGAGCTTTTTATCCTTTGAAAGCGATTCCCGGAAGATAACCTCCGGATGAAAGCCTGTGGCTTTTAACCCCAACCTTTCTGATACTTTTAAGGCCCCGTGATTGTCGGGAGCAGTTAAGAGGCGGATTACAGTTGCACCGCTTGATTCTGCCTGGTTAATCAGGTAGCTGTTTAGTTTAAAGGCAAGTCCCTGTCCCTGGTAATCGGGGTGAACCCGCATGCCATGCAGCCATCCTTCTAAGGGGGACGGGTAAGACAGTGCACAGCATCCGACCAGTGTATCATCGTGCCAGGCTAAAAAAAGACCGCCTTCTTTCTGGCAGGTCCATCTATCAACAGTTTCTTCCAGGTAATCACCGGGAAAGTTGAGGCTTAGATTCAAAACAGCTTTTCTATCTTTGGGGGATGCTTTGGTTATTGTAAATTGCAAGGTTAGGTTGCACCGGTCCTTTTTAATACAATAAGTCAAAAATAACAGTCACAAAATTATAAACGAGAGTATTACCACCAATAAAATTATATAGTACGCATTGAGCCTTTTCAATAAACCGGGATAAAAAAACGGTTATAAGATGAAAAGCGATTTTTCAACTACTCCTGTTATAAGATGGAGGCAAAATGTATGCCGGTACTTGATTCCCATGCGCATTGCGGCCTGACTCTACCTTTTGAGAGGCTAAAGCCACTGTGGCTGAAAGCAGAGATAGAAGGGGGCGTGCTTTTTTCTCCTGTAGAAGAAATATATGATCGTTTCGATGGAAATTTTATCGATTCTTCCTCCTACCAGGAAAGCAGGGACAATGTGCACTGTTACCTGCAATCAGTTAAGTCTGAGCTTACTTATGTATTCTGGTTTGTGTGGAATGATTTTAAAAAACCCGGGAGAAAATTCAGCGGGATCAAATGGCACCGGCATGCTTATGAACCGCACTATCTCTATGGAACCCGTCAATGCGATCAGCTAATTGAGTATATCTGTCAATTGCGTCTGCCGGTTATACTGGAGGAAGAGTTTGACCGGACCAGGGAAATGGTTAAGATATTTATGGGAAGAACTGTTACCATAATTCCCCATTTTGGTAATCTGAATGGCGGATATTACCAGCTAAAAAAGGCGGGTCTTTTTGAAGATCCTGCAGTGTATGTGGATACGGCCCTGGCCAGTTCTGATCAAATAGAAGATTTTGCCGCCACGTATGGCACAGATAGAATACTTTTTGGCAGTGATTTCCCCTTCGGAGATCCCGTGCAAGAATGCTTAAAAGTAAAAAGTCTTTTCACAGGCACGGAAAGGCAAAGAATCCTTGGAGAAAACCTGCTGGACCTTTTACAAGGTTAATACTACTTCGCTAATTAGTGTGGATATTTTGAATATAATAGATTTAAAAAAATAATTTAAAAAAATAATTTTGACAAAATCCAGATCTTATAATATAATGTAGCAAAGTTTAAAACTGTAAATAGATTAGTAAATGGAAAGTGCTGATTGACTAAAGGCTGCGGCCGCCTTTTAACCTGGTTTCAGCAAACTGGGTGAATTGGCCGCCGGTAATCATCTATAGAAAAAGCTAATAAGAGAAAATTAGATTACCGTAACTTTTATCAGGGAGGAAGTGTATTAAACATGCTGTTCAAAAAGTACGTGTCTTTACTTATTGTGGTTATTTTTATTATCTCCTTTGCTACCCCGGTTTTTGCTGCCCCTGGAACCACGGTCTACAATAAATCTTACGATCTGGATGGGACTATGCTGTTAAAAATCCAGTACGGTGACAAGGATCATTCTCCTGCCGAGCATAAGACAATGATTGAAGGCAGGGGTAAGCTTGAACGCGATGAAAGTGTTGTTCTTAATCAAGATTATCTAAGTATCTTTGTTGACAGTGACTGGTCTGTTGCTGAATCTAATCTGTGGGGATTGACTGTCACTTCAGCAACCCAGCTTAATGAAGGCCTGGTTGAAGACTCTGAAAAAGAGGCTGCCCAGGTCTTTGCTGTTCAGGTGCAAACTGGCAGCGGAGAAGAGGGCAGTCTGTACCAGGATTTGCTGATTACAGCAGCTTCTGATGACGATAGTAATGATCTTGACAATATTTTTGATAACGATTTAA
>SKXC01000120.1 GCA_007128625.1 Syntrophomonadaceae bacterium
CCGCTGTTCCAGAGGTAGCGGGAATCCTGCAGGTACGCTTTTGCGGTTTTAAGATCGGGTTTTTCCACGAACTTTTCCACCCGGCAGGTGTCTTGATCCAGTTTGTCGCCACAGCAAATATAACCGTAGCCGGTTTCGGGATAGGTGGGCCGAATGCCGAAGGTAACCAGGCCGTAGGCCTTAGCGGCAGCTTTACCTCTTTCCAGGAGGTCGGAAAACTGCCGGTGATCGGTGATCAGGTGATCTGAAGGCAAAACGGCCATAACCGCCTCATCACCGCTAATAACCTGCAGGTAGCAGGCGGCCAGTCCGATTGCCGGAGCGGTGTTGCGGGCCAGCGGTTCCTCCAGCAGACGCACTGCCGACAGCCCGGAAAGGCTTAGCTGACGCCTGACTTCACCGGCCTGGTCGCGGTGGGTGACCACCAGGACATTTTCAGGAGGAATGAAAGCGGTAACCCGTTCAAAAGTGGCCTGAAAAAGCGAATTCAGGCTGCCTTTTTCACCGGGAACAGGCAGAGGCAGGTATTGTTTGGGATGTAACTCCCGGCTGAGCGGCCAGAGCCTGGTCCCGCTTCCTCCGGCCAGAATGACTGCATACATAAGATCACCTCATTACAAAGACAAAAGATTAATGATAAATATCTGGTACATGATCGGTCCGATCATTTTTGTTCATCCGCATTTGTTCCTAAAAAGAGACCCTGGTGGGTTACCAGGTGCACCCTTTGCAGGGCCAATAAAAGCGAAACAACTGATTCCCCACCCTGGTTCTGGTTGACCCCGGCCGGCTGCAGGCCGTCGTAACATCCACCGCTGGAATATTCATAAAGGGGCTGGTGAAGATCGTTACTGCCGAAAAACCAGTTGAAAGCCCATTCCATGGTCCTGAACCAGTAGTCACTGCCGGTAATGGCAAAGGCCTGGTAACAGGCCTCGACCAGGGCCGCGGCATCCAGGGCCTGCTGGTCAAAACGGGCTTTTTGTCCGCCCCGCTCGTACCAGCCGTCGTTTCCGACCAGCGAAAGGTGGCCTCCTTCAGGGTTGGTCTGGATCTCTACCAGCCATTTAAGACTTTTTGAACCGGTTTCAAACATTTCTTCATGATCGAGGTAGCTGCCGCAAACGATTAGGGCCTGGGACAGGCGGGCATTTTCGTAAGCTACTATGTCTTCGCACCAGTACCAGTCTTCGGTGGCATTACGCCTGAACAGCATCAACAGCTTTTCACCCAGTTCAGCCAGGATCCGGCGCACCTGGGTATCGCCCCCGAAGCGGCGGAGGTAGTATTGAGCCCCGATGGCTGAAAATGCCCAGGCCCGCGGCGATGTAAAGGAGAGCGGTGTTCTGATAATCTCCTTAAACAGCCGGTTGGCCAGGCCGAGATAAGCATTGTTGGGCGGGTGGGTAATGGTGTAGCCGAGCGCCCATACTGCCCGTCCGTGGCTGTCTTCAGAACCGACCTCTTCGAGCCAGCTGCGATTGTAAGCCATGAAGTTGCGCATGCGGGCTTTTTTTTCATTAAAAGCATGGTAGAGAAAGCCCAGGTATGTCTTAAGAAGCGGGTTAATGGCTTCGTCCTTAAAAAGACGCCAGTGCATCACCGCGGCAATCAAACCTCTGGCGTTGTCGTCGGTACAGTAGCCGTAATTGCGATCGGGAACAGAAAAAACAGCATGCTGCAAAAGCCCGGTATCATCGGTAAAAGCGCTCAGGTGCTTTAAATTAACTTCAGGCAGGATGGCCTTTTCAGTAACCTCTGTACCCTGGGAGGACTGGGCAAACTTGTCACCAAAGTTAAGACAGGCCTGTTCAAAAGCAGTGCCATAATTGCGGGCTACTTCTTTCCAGATCATCTGCCGGCCGTACTGGTAAGAGTTTTTACGCATCCGGTTGCGAAGTGACTCGTCGTCTAAAAGCCTGGTTATAGCGCCGGCCATCTCCCGGCTGTCGCAAAAAGGAACCAGGCAGCCCCGGTCATCGGCCAGCAGCTCTTCAGCATAGATATAAGGGGTGGAAACAACCGCTTTGCCGCAGGCTAACGCATAGGCCAGCGTGCCGGAGGTGATCTGTTCCCGGACAAGATAAGGGGTCAGGTAGACATCGGTTGCCACCAGAAACTGGACCAGCCTTTCCAGTGAAACAAACTGGTTGTAGAAGGTAACATTTTTTTCCAGACCTTTATCCAGGACCATTTTTTCCAGTTTGTGACGGTATTCCTCGCCATAGAGGCGTTTTACTTCCGGATGGGTGGCGCCGAGGATAATATAGAGGGCTTCGGGGTGATGCTGCACCACTTCTTCCATCGCTTCGATAGAATATTCCAGCCCCTTGCTGGGGCTGAGCAGGCCGAAGGTTAAGAGCAACTTGCGCCCTTCAGCCTGGAACTGGTCTTTGTAGTAAGAAGAATCGAGAAATGGCACATCCGGTGTACCGTGTGGAATGAGCAGTATTTTTTCCTCAGCCACATTGTAAACCCGTTTAAGAATATCGACCGCCGCCCAGGCCATCACCACCACCGCCGCCGACTGCTCGCAGATCCGGATCATGGTCTGCTTCTGCCCGGGGGTGGGTTCTTCAAGCACTGTATGCAGGGTAGTTATTGCCGGTTTTTTCAGGCCGGCCAGCAGATAATTTATATAGCTGCCGTCCTGACCGCCGAAAATTCCATACTCATGTTGGATCGATACAGCATCGGCCGGAGAAAGGTTGATAAAATCGGCAGCCCGCTGGTAATCCTTGAGATATTGATCGCGGATGTGAAAGGAAACTTCGCGGTCGTAATTATAGGTTTCATTGGCCTTGTTCAGAGCAATTATCTCAAAGTCACCCTGTTCACCACCGCTGTTTTCTGAATTGCCGTAAAGCTGTTTTATACTGCTCTGCAGGTCTGAACAAAAAGTGGCAATCCCGCACTGGCGCGGGGGATAGGTTGAGACAAAGGAAACCTTGACCGGACGCAAAATCTTGCCGGTATACATGCTTTTCACCTCCTGTGAAAAAATTAAAACCGGTCCGCTTTTAATTTATAATTTCATTATAAACCTCAAGATAGCGATCAACCATCAATTCAACGGTAAAATTTTCTTCTACATGGCGGCGGCAGGCTTTTCGATTTAAACTATCAATCCGGGAAAGGGCATCCTGGGCCTGCTTCAGATCGTCAACCAGGCAGCCGGTTTTCCCGTCTATGATCAGCTCAGGCATAGAGCCGCGGTTATAGGCGATAACCGGTGTGCCGCAGGCCATCGCTTCGGCCACGCTCAAACCGAATGGTTCATCAAAATTGATCAGGTGTAAAAGAGCCAGGGCTCCACCCAGGACTGCACTTTTCTGGTCGGGGCCGACCGGCCCTATATAGCGGACCCGGTCTTCTTGTAAGTAAGGGGCCACGTAGTGGTCGAAATAGTTTTGATCCTGGATAATCCCGGCGATAACCAGGGGCAGTCCGGCCTTTTCGGCCAGCTGAATCGATTCATAAACCCCCTTGTCGTGATGTATACGTCCGAAAAAAAGCAGGTATTGTTCGGGTTCTTCCCGGTAAATATAGTGCTCAACCGGGATGCCGTGATAAATGGTGGCAATATAATCGAGCTCGGGGCTGCGGTCCGAATCACTGATGGCCACATAATAGGCCCGTTTATTGTATTTACGGTAAACTGGCAGGATACGCGGTGATGAAAACCCGTGGATAGTAGTCAGCACAGGGGTTTTAACCAGGCCGCTGTAGCTAAGCGGTAAAAAATCAAAGTGGTTGTGAATTAAATCAAAAGAGGCTGCTTCTTCAAACAGGGCAGCTATATGGAGGCATTCCCAGACCTTGGGTTCCAGGGTGCTGTCTTCGGACCAGGAACGCGGGGCTACCGAGTGTAACCTGGCCCCGGTCAGTGAGTCTCCGGTGGCGTACAGGGTTACATCGACACCGCGCCGCACTAACCCCTCGGTAAGCATGCTGACCACCCACTCCCACGGTCCGTAATGACGGGGTGGTGTGCGCCAGGCTATGGGAGCAAGCATGGCAATTTTCATTTTAGGTGCAGAAACCTTCCTCTTCTGAATCGTTACAGCTTAAAAGATGATCGACCAGATCCTGCAGTTTGGCCGAAGCCAGGCAAACACTGGAATCGGCGGCGCCATAATACATGATCAGTTCATCTGTTTTTGGATCATGAACCGTGCCGGTGGGGAAGGTTACCCCTGGTACATCGCCAACTCTTTCGTAATCCTCGTGGGGACCGAAAACCCACTGGTCGCAGCGTTTCCTGATTTTACGGGGGTCTTCGAGATCTAAAAGGGCCAGGCCGACCCGGTAAAGGCTGCCCGAAACGGTCATGCGCACACCGTGATAGATGATTAACCAGCCTTCACTGGTTTCAATCGGCGGAGGACCGAGGCCGACCCTGGTGCTGTCCCACCAGCCCGGGCGAACGGGAAGCAGGATCTGGTGTTCGCCCCAGTGAACCAGGTCCGGCGAGCAGGCCACCCAGATATGGGCCTCACCGCGGATTATCGGGCGGTGAATCATCATATATTTATCGTTAACCTTGCGAGGAAAGAGGGAAGCATCTTTATCTTCAGGGGGAAGCATCGCTCCCCGGCGTTCAAAATGATGCAAGTCATCGGAGAGGGCCAGGGAAACAACCGGGCCGTCCTTGGAAAAAGAGACGTAAGTAACCGCATACTGCTGCAGATCTTCGAGCCAGACGATGCGGGGATCTTCAATCCCCCACCTTTCTTCATTATAGTTGGGATCGGGCAGAAGGGTGGGCTGCTCATCAATCAGCCAGTTGGTCTTGCCGTCCCCGCTCCGGGCAAAGGTCAGGTGCGAAAACCCGCGCATATCTTCAACCCGGACTAAAAGCAGGGTTTCACCGTTATGCCGGATCGCACCCGGATTAAAAGTGGCATTGGCCGGGTAAGGCCAGCGATCGGGGTTCAAGATTGGATTACCCTTGTAGCGCTCAAAAGTAATGTTTGGACGCTGATGATTGTGATAGATCATTCCTGAAATCTCCTTGGCTTAATTTATTAGTTTATTTAAAACAACCCTCTTTATTGATTCGCCACCGGGAAGCCTTATCCTTCCAGTAAGAGGCGCAGCAGCAGTTAATATAAGCTATTCTTTGGGCCGACCCTGCTTTTAGCTGAAAAAGAAACGTTTAATCTGCTCGATATTACTCCTTATCCCTGCATTTCCGGAAATATAGCCCATGTGTCCCGGTAAAAGTAGTTCGAGGTCTTCCAGGCGGGACAGCTTTTCCACACTCTGGCCCAGGGTATGCATATCGCCTCCGGGCAGGTCAGCCCGGCCGATACTGCCTTCAAATATGGTGTCGCCGCTGATCAGCGCTTTTTCTTCAAGCAGGTGAAAGCAGACACAGCCCGGAGAGTGACCGGGGGTGTGGATAACCTTGATGCGGCTGTTTTGCCCGTTACCGGAACCTGGATCAAGGTCGCCTTCTTCCAGGTAAAAATCAGGCTCCAGGGAAGAAAGCTGCTGCCCGGTCTGGGCGGCATAGTGCTGGGCTAAAGCCTCCAGGATAAACTGATCATCCCGGTGGATGCCAAAGCGGGCACCGCTTTGCTCGCGGATTTTACCGACCGCTTCCACATGGTCGGGATGACCGTGGGTGCATATAACCAGGTCAATATCGGTAATCTTAAAACCATCTGCTGCCATCTGACCGGTTAGCATCTCGAAGCAGTTTTCATTGAATTCGTTTCTGATATGGCCGGGATCAAACAGGATCGTCTTTTCACCTTTAAACAGGCAGCTGTTACAGTTATTGGCCCGACCCTGCCAGGGATACCAGTACAGTTGTTCAGTTAATTGCATTATATTCCTCCTCATCGATTAAAAATGCTTTTTATTATATATTAGTCCTTACTTGTAACATGATAACATAAATTATTCAGACCTGTGTTTTTCTTCTTTTATTGAACTTTTAATTACCTTCAGGACCGGGCCAGGGTAACCATTACCTGCATGGCGGCTGCTACTTCCCGGAAATCCGGATGGCTGAACTGAACCGTGCTGCCGGAAACCATATTTGCGCCGGGCATCGAAGCGGCTTCTTCTGCCATGCCCCGGTTCTGAAAAGCAAGTTCGAGGACTACCGGAGATTCAAGGGTAACCGGTTGCATCGACTCTTTTTCCCGGACTGCCTGGCAGGCTTGTTCGCGGATCAGTTGGCCTGCCTTTGCAGGGGTCAGAGATTCAACCGCCCGGTGGCCCAGGTTTTTCTTCACTTCAGCCGTTTTAAGGTGGTTGCCCAGCAGGCTTTTCGCTTCACTGCAGGCTTCGTCGTCGCCTGTAACCAGTCCTACCGCCACCCCGAAATAGCCTGCTATATAAGCGCTCAGGCCCAGTTCTCCCACTACCTGGTTGTTTAATTTCATTTCACGCAAGGCAGAACTGCTGTAGGTGTGAGACAAAGTGCCCCTTTCTCCCTGCCGGGCATGATAGCCAAGCAGGAAAACCAGGTCGAACCGCTCTGATATTCCGGCCATCATCGACCATTCTTTTGGTGATCCCGATATCAGCTTAATTTCTTGATCAAGGTCTTCGATCAGGATATTGGTCATTGCGCCGTGGCTGTCATTAACCACCACTTCTTTTGCACCGGCTTCGAAAGCGCCCCGGGCGGCGGCATTGACTTCACCGGTCATCAGCTGCCTGGCCCTCCGGTAATTTTCATTTTCCCCGCCCAGTTGATCCCGGGAAACAACTCCGGCTGCTCCTTCAAGGTCTGCTGAAATATATATTTTCAACAAGGCTCCCTCCTTCTTGGTCATATTCCAAAGATTTAATTCTGCGGGTTCCATTAATTCCAGCTCCGGCCTGCAGTGACCGGCTGCAGACCTGCTTGATCAACAGGTAGTCTTAAAACCTAATTTTAGCTCTGCCTCGGTTTCGCCGGCGCTGCTGAAAGACTTGTTCTCACACCGCTTCATTGTAGGAAAATAAGGGGCGAAGTGGTATATTCTGGTTTTTCAGTTCCCGTGAAATCATGGCAAATGTAATGATGAAAGCCAGCAGGTCGCTCAACGGGCGGGCCAACCATATCCCGAGCAGGCCTGTATAATTGGCCAGGATCAGCACCAGGGGAATGAACAGCATTACCTCCCGCAGCAGGGATAAAAACAGCGAAGGTACCGCTTTCCCGATCGCCTGGAAAAATACAGTGGAAACAACCTGGATGCCAATTAAGGGAAGCATGACCATCATTATGCGCATGGAGTAAGTTCCCATGGCCAAAAGTTCGGCCTCAGCGGTAAAAAGTCTTAAAAAGGTGGGCGGATTGATGTAGATGATCAGGGCCAGCAGGGTTATAAAGGCGGTGCTGATTGAGAAACCTTTGATTACTGTTTCCCTGATCCGGCTGCTTTTTTCCGCCCCGTAATTATAGCCGATCAGGGGCAGCAAGCCCTGCGAAAAACCGACCACCGGCATAATAATCAGCATCTGGATGCGAAAAAACAGGCCCATGGCGGCGATGGGAATATGGCCGAAACCGACCAGGAGAACATTGGTAACAGTTAAAGAGAGGTTCTTGGAAAAGAGGCGGAGCATGCTGGCAAAACCAATCCTGAAAATGTTATAGATTATAATCCAGTCGGGCTTTAAATTTTTAAGCTGTAGAACCAGGCTGCTCCTGCCGCTTATAAAATGAAAGAGCAGGATGAAGGCACCAATGCTCTTGGCCAGCACCGTGGCCACGGCCGCTCCCCGGACCTCCATACCGAGAGCAAAAATAAATATTGGGTCGAGAGCAATATTTAATAACGAGGAAGCGATCATAATTTTCATCGACAACAGGGGACTGCCCTCGGCCCGAACGACGTTGTTCAAGCTCATGATCAGGAAAAAAACCACTGACCAGGCGGTAATAACCGAGGTGTAATCTTCAGTGTAGCCGAGGATTTCCGGCGAAGCGCCAACTAAAATCAGCAGGGGGCGCAGGTAATAGAAACTGGCCAGGGCCACAACCAGACCGAAGGCCAGGGCCAGACTGATCACCTGCCCGACCGCTTTTTCTGCGTCCCGGGTATTGCCGGCGCCCAGGGAGCGGGAGATCAGGGATGCGGAACCAACCCCTACGCCCACACCGATTGCCCCGATGATCATTTGAATGGGAAATGCCACGGACAAAGCAGCTATCGCTTCACTGCCCAGCCTGCCAATAAAAATGGTATCGACTATATTGTAAGTAGCCGCCACTACCATTCCGACCGTGGCCGGCAAGGAATAGCGAAACAAAAGCTTTGTTATGCTTTCTTTACCCATTAATTCATAATCGTTTTGCAAATAAAACTTCCTTTCTCAAACTGACTGCTTTAGCTGAAGCAATTTTCCCCGGTGAATGCTGTTTTTAAAGAGTGCCTGCAGTTTTAAAATTTAACATATTTATCTTATACTGTCCACTCTACCAAACAACTTAAAGTTTACTCTACCAAACAACTTGCCCGGGGGTTTATCCTGCCACCATAGAGCAACCTGCTAATTTATATACCGGGTTAACCAGGGAACAACATCTCCTTTTTTAATGCAACCCGGGGTTCAGGATAGAAGAAATCTTAAAAAAGCGATCATAAACATTCCGGACAGGACCGTGGCAAAAAGGTTACGGGTAAGGATAGCAACAGCAAAAACCGGTACAGAGACCCATAAAGCCGGGTTGCTGGTAACGGTAAAATCAAGCGTGCCCTGCGGGGCCACAAGAGAGGGAATGAGCAGGGCGGCTAAAACAGATACGGGCACATAAGAAAGCCAACGCTCAACTGCTGCAGGCAGCCTGCGCCTGGACAGGAGTAAAACAGGCAAAACCCGGGGGAGGTAAGTGACCACCGACATGAGGAAGATCAGTAGAATCATTTCAGAGGGGCCCGGATCAGACATGATCGGTTACCTCCTCCTTGTCAACTGTTTCTGCCTGGACAGTTCCCGGGTTTTCATCACCGCCGGGACCGGGGCCGCCGGGTTTAGTTTCCTCTTTCCAGAAAGCGCCGATTGTTGCCGCTAATACCGCAGCCAGGATAATGTAAAGCTGGTTCATCCCGGCCAGGTAAAAAATGAGGCCGAATGCAGCGGCAATAATGGCAATAACAGCATGGCGCATTTTTTCGATCTGCATGATCAAAAGGGCTATAAACATGGCCGGCAGGGCATAGTCGAGACCGTAAACCCTGGTATCAAAAGCCAGGCTGACTCCGACCCAGGCCCCGAGCAGGGTGCCGGCCACCCAGGCCAGGTGGGCCGAGTGGTTCAGGGCAAAAATTTCGGCTTTCGGGGGAGCTTCTTTTTTGCGGAAATGAGCTGAATGAAGGGCAAAAGATTCATCGGTTATTTCATAGCTAAATATTGCCTGCTGCCAGGTTTTCAGGTAGCGCAAATTGGGAGCAAGGGCGGCACTCATCAACATGTGGCGCAGGTTGACCAAAAAAACGGTTACTGTAATGGCCGCAATTCCTGCCCCGGTATCAATCAGGCCAACTGCAATTAACTGCGATGAACCGGCAAAAACAAACACCGACATGGCCAGGGCGCTGTATATGCTTAATCCGGCCGTGGAAGCCAGGACCCCGAAAGCAACCCCGATGGGCAAATAACCGAGGATGATCGGAACAGCCCTGGCCATACCGGCCAGGGCCTGGTTTATGAATATATTGCAGGCGGCGACGTGCCCCTGCCTGGTGTCGTCTTGAAACTGCTTTTTCCGGTCCTCCACTGTAAGCAACTGATCACCTGTTATGCACCAAAAATCCTAACCCCGGGCCTGCCTGGTATAACTTTTACACCGGGCCTTGAACAAATCTTCTGCACTGATTATTTTAATTTTGGACTGCCGGGTATAGATCAGGTTAGTTTATAAACAGCGTCGCCTTCTCTAACCTTGTCTTTAACTTTCAGGCCGACCAGGTCACCCGCCTCGGCTTGATCAATGCTTTTGTGTTCCACCTGCATTGACTTAACAACCTGCTCCAGGTCTGTCGTGGAACCAACTATGGCAAGAGTATCCCCCACTGTCAGGGGACTGTCAAGCTTCAAAACCGCCACACCGATCTTACTGTAATAATGGGTCACCTGGCCGATTGCCTGTCTTTCCATGGCTGATAACACACCCTTTCTGAATATTTTTAATGTTATTCGCCATTTGCAAGAAGTTCTCCTGCTCTTCAGTCAATAAACAGGTTAAACATATTTTTCAAGCTTATCACTAAGGGCCTGTTTGCTCATGGCCCCGGTGAAGCTGTCCAATACCTGGCCGCCTTTAACCAGAAACATAGTCGGGATGCTCATAACTTCGTACTTCTGGGCCAGATCTTGATTCTCATCCACATTTACTTTGACCACCTTAAGGCGGCCCTGGTTGGCCGAGGCTATTTCTTCAAGAACCGGCCCCAGCATTTTACAGGGACCGCACCAGGGGGCCCAAAAATCGACCAGAACCGGTAAAGACTCCTGCATTACCTCTTTGTCAAACTGGGATTCATTTATTTCCTTTACTGCTCCTGCCATAATTTTATCCTCCTTTTTTATATTATTTTAAACTCCTGATTAACCTTAAAAAATCCAATAATCACCTGGCTAATTATATTCTACATCAGCACGGTAAAGAGGGTCAACCAAATCAAGGGAGTTTTAGAGAATACGCAGGCCGGCTTTAAGGAAAGCATCGCGGGCAGAAGTAAATTCTCGTGAAGTAAGGCGGCGGCTTAAGGAAGGATAATCATTTGCCTGGTAGGCCGGGTAGTACTGGGCCATGACATTGACGGCGCAGTTGGGGGAAATCTCTTCTTGAAGCAGGCGGGCCACAGCGTCACTTCCGGCCAGGTTATCCGGCAAAACCAGGTGGCGGACCAAAAGCCCGCGGCGGGCAGTGAAAGCAGGGCCAACCTGCAGATCACCGACCTGGCGCTGCATCTCTTTTAAGGCTTCCCGCAGCCGGGTGTAGTAGTCTTTAACCCCGGAATAAGCCTCACCTTTACTGTCTGAACCGTACTTGGCATCGGGCATGTAGATATCGATAAAACCTTCCAGCAGGCGTAAAGACTGGACCGATTCGTAACCTCCGCAGTTATAAACAACCGGCAGGCGAAGCCCTTTCTCCGCGGCCCGGGCCAGGGCTGCTGTAATATGGTAGAGATACGGGGTGGGGGTAACCAGGTTAATGTTGCTGCAGCCGCCCTCCTGGAGGCGGATCATCTTTTTTGCCAGGTCTTCAACACTGCTCGGACGATCGGGATCAAGGCCCCTGCTGATGGTCCAGTTCTGGCAAAAAACACAGGCAAGGTTGCAGTTGGAGAAAAAGATGGTGCCTGAACCGCCGCGTCCGACCAGCTCTTTTTCCTCACCGAAATGCGGCCCTGTGCTGCTGATATATAGATCAGCGGCAACCCCGCACTGGCCTGTTTCGCCCTGCAGGCGGTTAACCCGGCATTGACGGGGACAAAAAGTGCAGCTGTTCATCATGCGGTAAAACTTTTCGACTCTTTGGTCCCGTTCTTCTGCAGTCATTTTCAAATAAGCCGGTTGATAGTAATTATTGCTGCCCGCCATTATAATATATCTCCTCCAGGCTGTTAACTGCTGACTTCTTCAAAAACAGCTTAAATTCCTGCCCTTTTGCACCCGGCTGCCGGCTTTTTAGATGCGGATATGATATTTTAAAATGAATTAAAGGTTAAAAGAGGCTTTATTTCAGGCAGTTTCCTAAAATGGTGCAGGTTTGCTTTTAAAATAACGGCGCCTGGATGCACTAGAACTGATAAGAGTGCTTTAGGATAAATCTACATCTGCTGTTATAAAGACATACAGGCGCCGGGCTTATTTTGCTTCTCTATTATGCATTGCAGTCATAAAGATTTCCTGGTAGCTGGTTGCTAATTTTTCTCTTTTTTTACTGAAGGTTCCATGGCCACAGCCTGTCCGTTCAACAGGGAAGCTACTCCGACATCATAATCATTGTGGCTGCCACCGCAGATGGAGCAGGCTTTCCCCGGGTCAACCTGCCTCTGCGGTTCAGAATAGGTATAGATGCCGCCTTCAAAGTTGCGTAAAACCACTTTTGTCGGCGACTGGCTGATCGCATACTGGGGCATAACCGGGATCTTCCCCCCCCCGCCGGGAGCATCAACTACAAAAGTGGGAACGCCCAGGCCGCTGGTATGCCCGCGCAGGTTTTCAATAATCTCGATACCGGCCCCGACCGAAGTCCGGAAATGTTCGATTCCCTGGGAGAGATCGCACTGGTAAACATAGTAGGGGCGG
Organism: Syntrophomonadaceae bacterium; assembly: GCA_007128625.1. Classification (GTDB taxonomy): domain Bacteria; phylum Bacillota; class Dethiobacteria; order DTU022; family DTU022; genus B1SED10-74M. The sequence goes on from SKXC01000120.1 coordinate 12,271, forward strand.
ATCCTGATCTTTAAAAGCTCATGGCTCAGCTTTTTCATAAGCTGCGGGCAGTCATTAACCCCGGCAAGCAGCACCGACTGGTTGCCCATCGGTATGCCGGCATCGGCCAGCCGGTTACAGGCGGCCGCCGAAACTTCATTGATCTCCAAAGGATGGTTAAAGTGCGTATTCAAGTAAATGGGGTGGTAGCTGGCCAGCATGCGGCATAATTCTTTAGTGATACGCTGAGGTAAAACCACCGGGGCTCGCGTGCCGAAACGGATTATTTCCACATGGGGGATGGCTTTGAGCTGTTTTAAAATTGATTCAATCATATCATCAGCGATTAAAAGACCGTCACCTCCGGAGATAAGCACATCACGAACTGCCGGGGTGCGGCGGATATAATCGATAGCTGCTTCAATCTGTTCCTTCGTGCGGGCTTTGTCAGTTCCCCCGGCCATGCGGCGGCGGGTGCAATGACGGCAGTACATGGAGCACTGATCAGTTACCAGCAATAAAACCCGGTCAGGATAGCGGTGGGTAAGGCCCGGAACCGGTGAATCAACATCTTCGTGCAGCGGATCGGTCATATCGGAAACAGAGTATCGCACTTCCAGGCCGGTAGGCACAGCCTGCCTGCGGATGGGGCAGTTACGATCCTGCGGATCCATCAGGGAAGCGTAATAAGGGGTTATGGCCATACGGAAAGTCTGCAGGCACTGTTCAATTCCCTTTTCTTCTTCCTTATTAAGATCGATAACCTTTTTTAACTGTTCCAGCGAACTGATCCGGTTGCGCACCTGCCAGTGCCAGTCATTCCATTCTTCCGGACCAACATCTTTCCATAACTCAATATCCCGGTAATTTCTCATCTCTTGTGCTCCTTTCCCAGGTTAAGCTTTAAATAATTGGCTGCCCTTATCTGGCGGGCAGTTTATTACCTTTCTTATCTTATTTATAACAAATTGGGGCGGTTTTAACCATGTCAGGGTCATACAAAAAAACAACGATCATCTTATACATAAAGTATAATAAACCCGGATAAAAGGCCGGCCCAAAGTGAGCTCTGCCAAAAACAGCCGTAATGCAGATCAGCTGATTTTCTTTTTTATGAAATTGACCCTTTAAGCGGTATAATCCTCACTTTGACAGCAAAAGATGATGAAAAACTGATGAAAAATTGACTGTGGCCGCTGTGAACAAAGGGTTTGAAGTTTGTCCTTTTAGCGGTATAATAAGCTGTAATCTTTACCTTTTAATGGTGGTGTGACAGCTGTGCCCGGTGAATTAAACTGGATTGATATAATAATTGCTCTTTTTCTGATCATTTCCCTGGTCCAGGGGATCAGGGCCGGTTTGATCAGAAGTGTCTTTACCGTGGCAGGAATTGCCGCCGGATTTACCGTGGCCATAATCTATTATACCCGGGCCAGCAACCTGCTTCTAAGCTATTTTAACCTGCCCCAGCTTGCGTCCGATACGGTTAGCTTTATCCTTCTTTTTTTAATAACGGCCTTCCTGGTTAATTTCCTGGGTTCCCTTATTTCCTTAATTACCCGTTTCAGCCTGGTCAGGTTAGCCGATAGAATCGGTGGTGGCGGTACGGGGCTGCTGATCGGCCTGGCTGTAGTCGGGGTGCTCCTGGTCCTGCTCACCGCTTTTCCGATTTTTTCCGGCTTCCAGGAACATGTCGATCAATCAGCCCTGGCTCCCCCCATCATGGATAAGACAGAAGCGCTTTACCGGGAGCTGTCTGACCTGCTCCCCCTGGAAATACCCCGTCTTACTGTTTACCCGGAAGAGCTGAGCAACTATTTCAATACCCTGGAAGGTCTTGAAAGCTCCAACGCAGAGCACCATGATGTTAATTTTGTCAGTCTTGACGGGGCGACCTGCTTTGTCTGCGAAGGAGCGGTGGAATTTCTCGGGTTTTTGAACAATGACCATGGATCTTACTCGCCTAAATTTATCTGCAACGATTGCGGCCGGAGCAGTGACGGGTGCCAGACTTATGAGGGTTACCACCAGATGTATGGCAATTGCCCGGTGGTACTGGGCAACCTGGGCTACCGGTTTGACTGCGGCATCTGGACCAATCATAGCTATCACCGGCCCACCGGTTCCTGCCCCGTATGCGGCAAAGATTAAGCGCTGTAATATATTACCACTTAAAAAGAAAAGGATCTATCCGGGTTCCCGGTTCTCTTCTACCGGGGTAATCAGTTCGGGGCTGTCCTGGGCCGGGTTGTTAACCTGGCGGGAAACCGGGAAAGCGCTCAGTTCTTCAGCCGGATAAGGCTTGAGCAACTCTTCGAGGGTAGTTATATCCGCAGCCGGGTCAAGCCACTTTTCATAAGAGTGGCGGGGAATAATGACCGGCATGCGGTTGTGGATCGGCGCTAAAAGATCGTTGGGCCCGGTGGTCAGGATGGTACAGGTTTCAAGAGGCATCTCTCCTTTTTCCCAGCGTTCCCATAATCCGGCCAGGGAAAAAAGCTGCTTCTTTTTAGGACAGATGTAGTAAGGCTGTTTAACTCCATTTTGTTTTTTCCATTCGAAGAAGCCGGAGGCCGGGATGAGCAGCCTTCTTTTTTTAAAGGACTGGCGGAAGGATGGTTTTTGGGGTGCTGTTTCTGCGCGGGCATTAATCATCCGGCTGCCGATTCCTGCATCGTCAGCCCAGAAAGGGACCAGGCCCCATTTGAGAGTGACCAATTCTTTTCCGCTTTCGGGGGAAGAAAAACGTAGAGCCAGGATTTCCTGCGACGGGGCGATATTATAGCGCGGCCGGAAATCTAAGCGGATTTCCATCTCGTACAGCATTTCGAGTGCCTTTTTATCAGTGGCCAGGGCAAATCTTCCGCACATATCGCCTTATCCTTCCCTTCTCTGCCTTCCCAGCCGCAGCTGTTTTAAGCTTTCTACTTTCTCTTTTTCGACACCAGCAGCAGATAACCTGCCGGCCTAAATCAATGAATGGCCTTATAAACATTATTAATGGCTTCATAAAGCTGATCGCCTATAAAAGCTCGTTATTGTTCGGTTACCGGGAATGGTCTTTTCCTGTGATTACCGGTTATCATCAGTTGTCAAAGAAGGCAAACGCTCCCCTGATGTAGAATTGTTACATAAGGCTAAGGCGCTTTACATGAAGCACATGAGGCCGCCCGTATAAACATGACCAGACGGTCAGGCCGGTAAGCAGAATTAAATATTTTTGTGGTTTACCCAACTTATACTATAGAAGGAGAATTGATCATGAAACTGTTCGACCCGATTCAAATCGGCCCCCTGAAATTAAAAAACCGGATCGCCATGCCGGCTATTCATCACAGTTACGCCCGGGAGGGTTTTGTCAACGACCGGCTGATCAGGTATTACGAAGCCCGGGCCCGCGGTGGGGCCGGCCTGATTACTGTCGGGGGCTGTTCCATTGACATGATGGGCCAGGGACCGACCATGATCGGCCTGCATGATGACAGGTATATTAGCGGCCTGCAAGAACTGACCGGGGCTATCGGTAAGTATGGCGCCGCGGTGGCAGCCCAGCTCTACCAGCCCGGACGCTACACCCACAGTATAATGATTGGAAAGCAGCCTATTGCCCCCTCGGCTGTCCCTTCACGCTTAACCAGGGAAACACCGCGGGAAATGACCCTGGAAGATATTGAAACGGTTATTGAAAATTACGCCCGGGCGGCCCAAAGAACCAGGGAAGCGGGTTTTGATGCCGTAGAGATCCTGGCCAGCGCCGGTTACCTGATTTGCCAGTTTCTCTCGCCTTTAACCAACCAGCGCACGGACCGTTACGGCGGTTCCTGGGAAAACCGCCAGCGTTTCGGCTTGGAAGTAGTCAGGTGGGTCAGGGAAGCAGTTGGTCCTGATTTCCCGGTGCTGGCCAGGATTTCCGGGCACGATTTTCTCCCCGACAGCAACACCAGCCGGGAGGCCCGGCTTTTTGCCACAGAACTGGAGTCCTGCGGTGTGGACTGCCTGAACGTGACCGGCGGATGGCATGAATCCCGGGTGCCCCAGATTACCGGCGAACTGCCCCGCGGCGGATTTGCCTACCTGGCCCGGGGCATAAAAGAAGCGGTGGCTATACCGGTAATGGCCAGCAACCGGATCAATGATCCCCTGGTCGCCGAAAATATTTTAAAAGACAATATGGCCGATATGATCAACATGGGGCGGCCGCTTATCGCCGACCCGGAGCTGCCCAATAAGGCCCGGGAGGGACAGATTGATTCCATCCGGCGCTGTATTGCCTGCAACCAGGGCTGTTTCGACATGGTTTTTACCATGCAGGATGTACACTGCACGGTCAACCCGCTGGCCGGACGGGAATTCGAGGTGGAAATCAAGCCTGCCGAGAAACGCAAGAAAGTGCTGATTATCGGTGGAGGACCGGCAGGAATGGAAACCGCCCGCCTGGCGGCAGCCCGGGGACATGAAGTTTCATTGTGGGAAAAAGATCAGG
>SKXC01000025.1 GCA_007128625.1 Syntrophomonadaceae bacterium
AAGTTAAAACTCCCTGTCGACGTCTGATCCGCTGGGTCGTAAACTCATAATAAATATTGATATATAAAAGTATCTTACGTATCAAGCTCAGCGTGGCGATAAAAGCCAGGGCAATGAAGGGCAAAAAGATAATAACAGCTACAATCAACCAGATTAAAATCCAAAGCCCGGACCACGCCATACCCAGGATCCAATAAGGCAGGGCGCTATAACCTGCCCAGATGACCCTTTCTTCGCCTGGTACAGGTGAACCCATGGCTACCCGGGCTACACCCTTCTGCTGTGAATAACCAAGACTACCTGCCGCTATTTGCTCCGGCGGGATGGAAATCCCGGCCTGCTTGCGTTCTGGTGGTAACAGCACCTCTCTCTGATGGTGATCGTTTAAGGGCTGGGGCATAGGACGGGTTCTGTTTTGTTCATAGTAAGAATTTTTATTTGAACCAGGTGGAACAGCCAGATGCGGCGGAGCAAGGGAGAGTATATGAGAGACAGTCATGCGTGAGTTGCCGAGGACTACTTCTTCATCAGGCAAGACCCGTTCCGGGTTTGAAACTCGTTGTGCCCGGCCATGACGCATAACGTAAGTGCCATTAGAGCTACCTGCATCTTGCAGCAGAAAAGTGCCATCGGCACAAACCATTAATATAGCATGGAGCCCTGACACAAAATCATCGCTTATAACTACATCATTATCACTTTTTCTGCCAATACTTATTTTATTCTCTTGCATCATGTATCTCCTCCTGGTAATTTCCATTTAAATCTTCCAAAGGTCAGCCTTAGGCTGGATGGTACCGTGATGTAACCTTTACTTCCGATTCCGGTTATACATACACAAAAGAAGTCACTGCCGGTTCAATTAATGAAAAATACAAATTACAATAACTACACAAAGAAAAGATGCCAAAACAAAAAGCACCATAATTGAATTAATAATGGGATTTAAAAACCTGCTTTAAGCTCCCCAGATAATTGCCAGCAAAGTAATTATAGGACTCACGAGTAATGGCACCCGGCAGATCTTAGATTATTATTATGAATAAAAATAATATAAATAGCAGGAAAACTACTGCTGAAAAAATAACCCAGATATGCTCAGTATTTAAAATTTCAAAAACGTCACTGGCAGACTGTATGTTGCCCGTTTTCTGTTTATCATGTACAGAATTAGCAAGTGGCAGAGTATACAATGTTTCACCTTCTTAGTTAACAATACTACCCCCATTAAAATGCAGTGGAACTTCGCTGAGCAAAATTTTATCGTCAGGATTTAACTTGACCGGTTCTTTGATCGGAATATCATTAACAAATGTGCCGTGTGTACTCTGTAAATCGGCAAGATACCACTTACCGGCATGATAAAAAAGACTGGCATGATAGCGCGAAACCATGTCGTCTTCCAGGACCAGGTCATTGTCAGTTGAACGGCCAATATTAACCGTCAGCTGATCATCCGGTCTTTCATCACGTTGTGTTATTTTATCTAAAGAGAATAAAAAGTTTTCGATCAGCCGGGATGCAGATATCTTGTCGCCACCCAGCCAACGCTCGGTAAATGAAACGTGCTCATTGAGGGTGGAAAGAATGACTCCTTCTTCGTTTAATATGTGTCTGCCGTCATATTGCAGGGCACTTTCGCTCAACCGGATCAGTGCCGGTGCAGTCAGTTCAACCGGTTCATCAATTCGGACATCGTTAACATATGTACCATGAGTGCTATCCAGGTCAGCAATATACCATTTACCGTACCGCGAAAAAATGCGGGCATGGTGTCGTGACGCGGTCTCATCATCTAAGATAAGGTTATTGTCTTCTGCCCTGCCGATATTTATATCACCAAGGCTGGTATACGAACGCACCGACTTTTCACCGGGAGTAGCAGCTTCTTTTTGCTCCGGCTTAGATTTTTTTTGTTCAGATTTTTTTGGTTTAGACCTGGTTTCAGAATCCGTTTTTTCTTCTTTAAGGGGGGCAACTTTTCTTTGTAAAAGCGCTTCTTGAAATTCACCGACACTTTTGAAACGATCATTTGCCGAAACAGAAAGCGCTTTTATAAGCGCCTTTTCCTGATCAGGCTTGATCTCCACCCCAAGTTTTGAGGGTGGAACAAGCATATCGTTTTCTAAGCGGTCCAGGGCATTAGGTGGCATCTGGCCGGTAATGGCGCGGTAGATGGTCGCGGCCACGGCATAAATATCAGTCCTTGCATCCTGAATACCGTTAGTGCGATACTGTTCTTCAGGGGTATAGCCCGGTTTCATTACCACTGACAGGCTCTCATTTATGCTTTCCACCGAACCCCGGGCAGCGCCAAAATCAATCAGCATGACTCGTCCGGTCATGCTGATGATGATATTTTCAGGGCTGATATCACGATGTAAAAGCCCGGCATTATGAACGACCCTGAGTGCATCCATAACCGGCATCATTATTCCCATAACCACATCGAAAGAAATAATCTCTCCGGACTGGCTAAGATGGTCTCGCAGGGTGATTCCTTCGATATAGTGCATGACCAGGTAAGCGGTCTGGTTGGCCTGAAAGAAATCGGTAACAGACACTATATTGGGATGGTCCATAAAACGGGCCATTATGCGGGCTTCTTGCAGAAACTTTTCCAGGTCGTGGGCAAAAATAGTCTCCTGGGCCCTGGAATGGGCCATAACCAGGTTATGGCCCGGCATACGGTAAACCAGGTCGATAGGAAAATATTCCTTGATGGCCAGCTTGATACCTAAATTTATATCCCAGGCCAGGTAGGTAATGGCAAACCCCCCCTGACCGAGTACACGACCGATCAAATATTTTTCCTGCAAAACAGTACGCGGAGAAAGATAGTATGGCGACTCCGGGGCTGATGCTTCGCTAAAACCACAGTGTGGACATTCTAGTGTTTCATCTATTTCCTCCATGCAGCCCATGCACAAGTTGTGCAATTCCACCGCCATCACTCCAATTCTACCGTAAATGTTTCTCCTGATTCAGTAAGGGAAAATGATTCCCCGGGCTGTAAATTGTGTCTTTGATTTCGTTCCAGCTTTTCTCCATTTGCCAGAAAGGTCCCATTGGATGAGGTGTCTTCAAGTATAAACTGCTGTGAAACCTGATCGTAATAAATAATGCAGTGTTTCCGGCTGATTTCGGTGTTTGCCTGCGGATAGGCCACCTGGGCAACATTGGGATCACGGCCAATAGTTACCTGATTATTTATAAAGTCTATTTTCTGCCCGGCATAAATACCCGTCAGGCCCACTATAAGTGGCCGATAAATCTGTTCTTTCGCAGATGAAACTGGTGGAATGACTCTTTCAGGTCTGCTTTTTTGCTTGCTCTGCATGACCATAAAAAAAGCACCGCCTAATATAACAACCGCACCCACCCCGATAATTATATAGGTCCATAAATTATTTCCAGCAACAGCAGGAGGCTCTTCTGCCTGTGGCGCCTCCACAACAGGATCTTCAGTAACAGGGGCAACTACATCATTCACATCATCAGAAACAGTAACAACACTGTATACAGAGATCCGATCATTTTCCAGTGAACGAGCAATTATTCTTGCTTCTCCGGGATTTTTTGCTTTTACATTGCCTTTTTCGTCAACAGAGGCGACACCAGGATTGGCGGATTCCCAGATTATACCTTGCTCGGTGGCATCTCGCGGTAAAACCCAGCCTTCGAGTTCAAGAGTTTCACCTGGCGCAAGGGTAATTTCTTCGGGATCCACGCCAATGCTGCGAACCGGCTTGATTATTGTAACCAGGCATTGAGCACTATAGCCTCCATCAACGGTAGTTACTGTTATAGTAGCCTTGCCCTGGGAAAGAGGCAGGAGTCGGACGGTTCTATCCGAAACTGTAATAGCCAAAAGATCAGGATCACTGTTATGCCACTCCACCCTTCTATCAGTAGCATTTAGAGGGTAAACAGTTGCTGTTAGCTCTTCCTCTTGACCTATATTCAAAGTTAGCTCATTTTCGCTTATTCCAACACCGGTTACCCTAATTTCCTCATCAGCAATAGCCTGAGAGGTAAATAACATTAATATTAAGCAAATTAATATTAATTTAACAGTAGCTTTACGGTTAATCATCATTATGGCACCTCTTTCAGTCCCTTCCTGGACCGGTATACCTTCCATTCTGCCAATAGCCTTCCAGAACTGCCCCATCTGGCAAATATAATTTTCCAAAACCGTGTTTTTGGCCGTCTCTCCATTGCCCAACAAATCTCTGGGTTCCGCTACGTACAGTTAAATCATGGAATGATGAGGACCTGCTGCCAGTTTCATAAGTAAAAGTTCCCTGGCCATGGGGCAAACCATCTTTAAGCTCTCCAGTATACTCACCGGCATTATCCCCAACCATATAATCAATAGTGCCGTGCCTGAAAACCGGCTCCCGTTGGTGGGTAATAATACCGGAAATAGGGTCATCTGCCGGTTCATCAGCAGCGGATAGAAGTAAAAAGAAAGCGGTGACTACCAGCACAATACTGGCTATACCGATAATAGCAGGCAAACTAGAGCGCTTTTGTGAAGCAGCTTTTGCCCCGACCGGCGATCTCACAGGCGATCCGTGATCAGGATCAGCAGGTTTTGAGAGTGACAATAAAACATTACCTGTATCGGAAAGAATATGACTGCCACTAAAAACAAGCTTGACTTCACTCAGTTTGATTTTATCAGAGGGCTTAATTTTAGCTGAGCCTTCAACCTTTAATCCATTAACAAAAGTACCATGGGTGCTTTGCAGATCGACAATATACCAGTTACCAGTATGATAGCTCAAGCGGGCATGATAACGGGATACCGCTTTATCATTCAGCACAAGATCATTATCATTGGCCCTGCCTATATTAATAGTATCCATGGTTACTAATCCCCTTTTAGATCAAGATAAAGATAATTACCCTTTATCTTTATCTTTTTTAACTTTCTTATCTTTCTTTTCTTTCTTTTCTTTCTCCTTTCCTTTATCTTTCATCTCCTCTTCATCTTCAGATACACCATCATTTTCTTCCCATTGGAACAATTCACCGCACAGCGGAACAAACATGAGCCTGGTCTGCCCCAGTTCAATGATGTCATGACTTTTTAACAATTCAGGAGTGAGGACCTCTTCTTCATTAAGATAAACCAGGCCTTTACTGTCACCTGGGTAAAGCCGAAAATTTTGGGTTTTTGGGCTGTAGCTTACAGCAGCATGATTTTCACGGGAAACGGCCTCATCTCCGGCAATAGTTATATCCATTTCTTCAGACCGGCCGATAAAATTCCTTTCTGATACGATGCGGTAATCCCGTCCTTTTTCCGGACCGCTAATAGCCACCAGCCAACCGGCAACCGGCTCCAAGCCAATTTTTTTCTTATAAACACCCATTGTTTTACCGATCTCGGCTTGTTCGGAACTTCTGTCCAGGGGCCTGGTTACACCAATATCATAGCCTGCTTCACCCGGCCGTTTGGCCATTGTTTTTTGGATATCAATGCCGAGATTTTGCACCCCGCAAAAAGGACATGAAGTATGCTTCTTAGAATCATAATAATGCCCATTTTCACATCTTGTCAGTGGTTCCATTATGACAAATCCCTCCCTCATATTGTACTATCCTGAGCTTAACTTACATCGAGATGCGTCACTACCTGACCAATACTGCCAGAGCAGTATAGTTGTCATATTTACCCGTCGCACGCAGCAACAACTTGACTTCCATTCTGGAAAGCCATAATTCGGGTTTTTTTGTGGTTTTTAAAGCATTTACCATCTCATCTTCGTTAATGTAGTCCCAGAAACCGTCACTGCAGAGCAGGAAGGCATCTCCCCGTTTAATTGAAATTATCTTGTTCAAATAGGTGAAACGGCTTATATCATGATCTGTGAAAACGCTTAACAGACGATTTCGATCTTCGTGGAAGCGGACCTGATCGGGGGTTATTTCTCCCACATCAACCAAGCGCTGAGGCAAGCTGTGATCTTTGGTCTGAAAAGCCAAACTGTTTTTACGGAAATAATACAGCCTGGAATCTCCGATATGGGCCCAGGTGACCTTTCCACTTCTGCTGGCAAGTAAAACAACCAGAGTTGTTTTTGCGGCATCAGGAAGACCTAATTCTTTCTGCAAATCATCCATCGCCTTACCGGCATATTCCAGATACCTAACCAGATGGTTGACAGACGCCCCCGGCGAATTGTGAAAAGCTTCGATTATACTTTCACAGGCTCTCTTTGAAGCCAAAGCTCCGCCCCTGTGTCCCCCGAGGCCGTCTGCAACCAGGTAGCAACCGTATCCTTTCTTTTCAGAAAAAGATGCAAAATCTTCGTTTGCCTTACGGCCGCCCGCTTTCGATACCAAAGCCGCTTTGAATCTCATTTTTATGATTCTACTTTAACTTCAAAAACTTCATTGGGTTCAGCTAAATAGAACCTGTCGCCCGAATTAAGATAGTATGCTTCACCCGGTTCAAGCTTCTGGTTCGACGAGAGAAAAGTACCATTTGAAGAAGAGTCAGTCAGGTTAAACTTGTGGGTTTTCTCATCAAATCGAATAGTCACATGTTTACGGCTGATTTCTTCTCTTTGCTGTGGATATACCAGTTGGGCCATCCTGGGATCACGACCGATGATCAACTGGTTTTCAACCAGCTCAAGGGTTTGACTGGCAAAATAGCCGGAAATTCCTTTTATAACCGGCCTGGGCACCTGCCTCCTGGCCTGGGTTACACCGGGAGGAGCACCGGGAAAACCTTCAGGTTTAGTTCTTGTTACCGGCCCGGAAGCTACAGTGGCCTGTTGAGGCGAAGGTGTAGGTGCTGCCGGAGCCGCAGCGGGAGCCGGCTTTCTACTACGCATTACCAGCACTATAGCCAATAAAATAAGGATAAGTGCTGCTGCTCCCAAGCCAATGATTAGGGGATCTATGCCGGCTGGCAACAATCCGGCAGATTCAACAACTAGAGCATGTTCACTGGAGGCATCACCGGAGGTTACTCTAAGCTGGTAATCACCAGCGGCATCAGTACTCCATGGAGTGCTGACAGTCTCATTCTGGCCCGGTTCGACCTGGAAGGCCGTTTCCTGAGCGATCAGGGCATCGTTAACAAAAAAACTGACAATAAGATCCCTTTGCTCGTCGCCGTGATTAGTAACCCTGGCCTGCAAATTTAATTCTTCTCCGGATTCAACTGAAGGTGGCATGGCCATAAAGTTTACTTCATCAATAGCGCGAGGTATTTCTGGATCATCAGCCACATCAAAAGCAGGCTTGAAATCAATTCCCCGGGCAACCAAAACATCGGTTAAATAATCAATCTGGACGGCACCATATATTCCTTCAAGGACTGCTCCACGGGATACAACGCCGATAACCTGTCCATGTTCATTAACCAGTGGCCCACCTGAATTACCCCAGCTTACAGTGGCATCCATTTGGTGAAATGCAGCACCCATAAAAGTTGTAAACTTACCAATTATTCCGCCTGTAACCGTTGCATCTTCCGGATATGCGGCCGGAAAATCGCCCAAAACCCAGTCTGCAGCAGCTGGAAAACCAACCGCATAGACTGGATCACCGATGGAGACCATTTCCCTTCTGGCCAGTTCCAGCGGCTCATAACCATGTAAAAGATGCTGGGGATCAAGTCTTAACAGGGCAATATCAGCATTACCAAGGAAGACATGAATCGTGGCCTCAATAGTATCATCCCGGGATCTCCAGACAAAAATATCAATATCTCCTTGACCCAGACCCATATCACTAAAATCAACGACATGTGCACATGTTGCCACGAATTCAAATGGTTCCTCGTCACCAATGACAAAACCAGATCCGGCACCTAAGTAAGCACCTGTAGCCGATTCGAAAACAATGATACGGATCACACTGTTTCGTGTATCCTCAATAGCAGTTTGCGCTGATGCTGAAAAAGATACCGCCAGTAGCATAACAGCTATTAAAAACAAAACCAGACCCAATCGAGAAATATTATTCTTCATTTTCATCCCCCTTTTTCACAACTATTTGACCTGCTCACATGCAAGAACAAGCACAGTAATATTATCCTGATGACGCTTCTTTTTGTTTAAAGCTTTGTTGACCAGTTCCTCGGCAGCATTCTCGGAGGATTGCTTTAAAACTTTTTTTATCTCTTTACCGGAAAGAGTATTGGTTAAACCATCGCTGCAAAGAAGAATTGCATCGCCTTGTTTCAGGTCTACCGGCTCTGAGTTGCAGTCAATTTCATGTAGTTCCGGCATACCCAGATAACTGGTTAAATAACTGCGTTCAGGATGTGTTTCCGCCTCCTTTCTTGTAATTAGTCCGTTTTCAACATCAGCTTCAAGCTGGTTGGCATAGATATGTTCCTTGTTTAGCTGTTTTAGTTGATCTTCACGATAAAGATAGATCAGGCTGTCACCAATCGATACCCAGTGCATCCTGCCCTCGTGAACAGCGACCGCAACCAGGGTAGTTCCCAGGCCGATTTCCTGTTCATTGTCATCAAGGGCAATATCGAAAACAGCATAATTAGCAATATTTATGGTTCTTCGTAAAAATTTATCAATGGAATCGCTGTTTTCTTTATGACTATACTCCCTTAAAAAAATGCTGACCGCAACCTGGCTGGCCCTGTCTCCTTTAGCCAATCCGCCCATGCCGTCAGCTACAACAGCAAGAACCCCATTATTTTCGACAAAGTCGCTGTCCGATAGATCAGAAAAGGCAAAAGCATCTTCCTGCCTTTCCCGGGCACCAATATGCTGACAATTTAAAGGGACCAACTTGATTGAACTCGTAGTAAAAGCTGCAACTTCCTGCTCGGTGCTCGCTTTTTCCGTATCGGCTTTTGTGGTTTCTTCTTTTGCAAATACTTTGGTATCTTCTTTTTCTTTAGTAACTTTTTCCCCGGATCCTTGCTTTTTCAGATCAATTTTATTGGTTGCTTCTTCTCCTGGATCTTTTAAGCCAGCGCTAGTTTTTTCCGAATCAACTTTTCCGGTCCCTTTTGCTCCCGAGCTGATTTGATCTACATTTTCTTTTTCCATTTTTGCCCGATCAGTTTTTTTAAAATGCTTTCCTTTGATATTCTTTTTTTTCCAAAACAGTAGACAGATAGCGGCATACCCCTTTACTTGTTTGCAAATTTTTCATGGAGTTAATCATTAATTGGTGCTATTTGCAAGAATAACTCAGGTAAGTTTCAATTGCAATTTCTGTTAGTTCTTACTCGCGGTGAGTTTTATACGATATTGTTAATAATGTTAAAAATCTTAATATACCCTATTCTACAAGATGCCGGGTATTCCTTCAATAGTTTTTGAATAAAATTATTATAATTTACTTAACTTTCTTTTTATAACATTTACACGATTATACCTGCCCGGGTAATTTCTGGTATCAAGAAATGCTTACCAGGTTTTTGCAAGAAGCTGCTCTGCTCTGTCAACTATGTTAGCAACATTCATCCCCCGCTTCTCCATAACCACCGGACCCGGTGCCGATGCGCCAAAATCATCGATACCAATAACCGCTCCTTTCATACCGGTAAAGCTCTCCCAGCCCATGGGCAGGGCAGCCTCTACGATCAACCTTTTTTGCACAGCAGGCGGCAGCACTTCTTCCCGGTACTCTTGATCCTGGGCCAGAAACAGTTCCCGGCCGGGCATACTGACCACACGCACAGCATACCCCTTTTCCTCCAGGATTTTCTGAGCATGAAGAATAAGGTGAAGCTCAGACCCGCTTGCAACCAGGATCAAGTCCGGTGTTTTGCCGTTTTCCCGGCTGAGGATGTAGCCGCCCTTCAGCGCCTTTTGCCCTGTACCCGGCAGTTGAGGGAGTTTCTGACGGGAGAGGACCAGGGCAGAAGGACCGCAGCGGCGCTGAAGGATATGCAGCCAGGCTGCCGCTGTTTCTGCACCGTCAGCCGGTCTGAGCACATGCATATTAGGGATAGAGCGCAGGTTGGCAAGATGTTCTACCGGTTGATGGGTTGGCCCGTCTTCACCGACAGCAAGACTGTCATGAGAATAAATAAAGATTACCGATAAACCCATCAAAGCCGCCAGCCTTACTGCCGGTTTCATATAATCGAAAAAGACAAGAAAAGTTGAACCATAGGGACGTAAGCCTCCGTGTAGAAAAATACCCGATAGAATTGCAGCCATGGCATGCTCGCGAACACCAAAATATATATTGCTTCCGGAAGGATTATCAGCCTGAAAATCACCCTGCCCGTTTATATATGTATTTACAGAACCGCTCAAATCTGCTGAACCACCGATCATGTTGGGCAGGTACTCAGACAAAACCTGCATTACCTGTCCTGAAGCAGTGCGGGTAGCAATCGGCTGATCATCAAATTTCCACAAACGGGAATCGTCAGCTAATTTTTCCGGCACTGCTCCGGAAAACCAGGCCTGCCACTTCTCAGCCATTTCAGGGTACTCACTGCTGTAATCACTAAAAAGTGCGTCCCACTCTTCTTTTCTTGCATTCAATGATTCTTTGTGCCTGGAAAAATGGGTATATACTTCCGGAGGAACGTGAAACTGCGGTTCCAATGGCCAGTTAAGATTTTTTTTGGTTTGCACAGTTTCTTCCGGACCCAGGGGGGCCCCGTGAACTCCGGCAGTTCCCTGTTTGTTGGGTGATCCGTAGCCAATCTCGGTACGAGCCATGATCAGGCTGGGCCGATCTGTTTCCTGTTTAGCCTCTGAAATTGCTTCTGTAAGAAGTTCAACCCGGTTTCCTTCTTTTACTCTGAGCACCTGCCAACCATAGGCTTCAAACCTGCCCCCAACATCTTCAGTAAATGCAAGGTCAGTACTGCCATCAATGGTGATCTTATTGTCATCATACAGACAGATCAACTTACCCAGCTGCAAGTGTCCGGCCAGTGAAGCAGCCTCTGAAGTAATACCCTCCATCATGCAACCATCACCGGCGTAGATATAGGTACAGTGATCGACAATAGGGTAACCGGGGCGATTAAATTCTGCAGACAGGCGCTTCTCTGCAACAGCCATACCGACAGCATTGGCAAATCCCTGCCCCAGGGGACCCGTTGTTGTTTCCACCCCGGGAGTATATTTATATTCAGGATGCCCGGGAGTTCTGCTGCCCCACTGGCGAAAATTTTTTAGATCATCCAGGGAAAGATCGTAACCAAAAAGATGCAGAAGAGCATATAGCAGCATAGAACCATGTCCTGCTGAAAGAACAAACCGGTCGCGATCAGGCCAGTGGGGATGATCGGGGCTGTGTTTGAGAAACCTGGCCCACAGTGTATAACCTATGGCTGCTCCACCCATAGGCAACCCGGGATGTCCGGAACTGGACTTTTCCACGGCATCAACCGCCAGAAAACGAATTGTATTTACAGCTGTTTCATCAATAGCATGCAACTTGAAACACTCCTTCTTCTTTAAGGTTTATCAACTACTGCCATTTCTATTTCCAGGGCTACATAGTTTATCGGTCCGGCAGTAATGCTTCCTTCCTGTTCTTTACCCAGAATGATCTTGTTTATTTTAACCTCAAAATCCCCCTTTTGCCTGACAAGATCTACTGTAAATTCCTGAACACCTTCAATGCCATCCTCAGGCGCCAGGTCTTCAATCTCAAAAATATAAGTAAAGTTCTGTTCCAGTTCGTGTTGATCATAATAGTTAACATTAAAAGTCAAAGTTGCCCATTCAAGATTAAAGACATCGGTTTTATTAACCAACCAGACAACCTGACCGCTGTAATTGTAATCAGCAGTATATTCAGCAATAAACCCGGCATCAGATTCAATAGGGCTTGGGCCAATAATTATCTCAGTGCTGGAGAGAACAAGCTGTCCGTAGTTAAGCTCGGGCCAGTAATATTTTTCAGGAATAAGGGGCTTTTCCATTTCAGCAGCTTGATCATCTATAAGCTCATTTTTGTCAATATCGTTGACTGCAGCCGGCTCATCATTTAGATCTTGCCCTGGAAGGCAGCCTGCTGTGCCATAAAGAACAGCAGCCAGAAGAGAAATAAATAGCAGCATGGTTATTGTTTTTGCTTTCAACTCATTTCATCTCCTTTGCCAAAAATGCCTTATTAATATTGATCAGCAGCAATACATTATTAAAATCTTTTCGCCACAACCCTTGCATAACCTTCACCTGTTTTAAAAATGATCTGGATCTACTTCCATCTGCCAGTTGATTAAGCTTAACAAAACAGGGGCCTACCCTGCATAAAAGGGCCAGATCAGGGGAACAACGATAATAATAATCAGCAGAACCAGCAAGCCCAGGCCGGCACCATATTTAAGGTAATCTTTAAGCTGGTAATTACCCGGTTTTTGAACAAGCAAAGACATTGGATGACCTGTTGGCATCATGAAGGCAGCTGAAGCTCCTATAATTACAGCCATTACAAAGGTTTTTGGGTTCGATCCCAGCACCTGGGCTGCATTTAAGGCTACCGGGGTCATGATTACGGCTGCGGCTACATTATGCAAGGGCTGCGTAAGCAGGATACTGATTAAGGCAATTACAGCCAGAACAACCTGGGGGTTATGGTTACTTATAATTAAAAGGTTTTCAGCCAATAAAGCTGAGGCCCCACTGTTATATAAAGCCAGCCCGAGGGGGTATAGACAGCCAATTAGGATTATCACATTCCATTCTATGCTAGCATATATTTCGCGTGGTTTCAGTATACCAATCATCACCATTGCTGAAGCGCCGGTAACGGCCGCGACAGCTACGGGCAGCCAATTCATAGCGGCACTGAAGATAACTAAAACCAGTATTAATACTGCCCAGGGACCAAAAGACCTTAATTCAGGGGGCGATTCTTCTTTGCGAGGGGCATTAAGCCAGCGGAAACTTTTCCCCGGTTTAAAACTTCTTGTTTTGGAACGGTCTCCAAAAAGAAGAAGCCCGTCTCCTTCTTTAAGGGCAACACTGCCCACATCAGTCCGACGAGGCGAACCTTCCCGCCAGAGGGCAATGCCGCTCAAACCTGTTTTTTCACGGAAATTTAATTCAGTGAGAGTTTTACCAATCACAGGCGAGCGTGGTGGAACTACCACTTCAACCAGTTCGGCAGTGCTCAGGGGTAACCGTTTATGTTCACGCGGGTGTCCTGCCAGGAAAAGACCTTCTTTTTTGACCAGGTCAGAGATCATGTCCTCTCTTCCCAGGACAAGCAGAATATCACCGGACTGTATCCTTAGATCTTTATGTTCTACTGCCAACTGTTTATCCGAACGAACAACGGCTACAACACACAAACCAAAGCGCTCACCAAGACCTATTTCGATTATGCTTTTACCTACAGCCGGTGATTGATCCTGAACCCATATTTCCCACAATCTATCATCCAGGCCGTACGTTTTAACCAGGTTAGTTTTTCCCAGGTCAGGTTTGCTGTTATCCAGTTCTCCTGCCGGTAAAAGCCGCCATCCCAAAAATACATTGTAAATAACACTGACCAGCAGCAAAAGAATACCCAGCGGCATAAACTCAAATAACGAAAACCCATAACCAAGGGAATTTTCAACCAGGCTGTTGGCTACAAGGTTATGTGAAGCCCCGATCAGGGTCAGGTTTGCCCCGAGCAGGCAGGATGAAACCAGCGGCAGCAGCAGGCGGGATCTAGAAACCCCGGCCTGATAAGCCATCCGTATCAAGGTGGGAATAAAAAACAGCACTGTTGCTGTTACAATTATAAAGCCGGCAACCATTCCGGGCAGCGCTGTGCCGGCCAGCATAAGGCGGAGATTGCTTTTCCCGGTCAGGTGGTTTAGACTGTCGGCTACCCGGTTAACCACCCCGGTTCGCACCAGGCCGGTAGTAATTACAAAAAGGGATGCTACCGTAATTACAGCAGAACTGCTGAAACCTAAGAATACTTCTTCTGCCGCAACCAGGCCGGTTATAACCAGGGCAGCTGGTATTAAGAGCGGTATAATATCCATCCGGGTCCACCCGGTAACAAATAAAACGACAACCGCAGAGAGAATTATTGTGACCTGGATAATGTCTATATTCATTTAAGGCAAAATCCCCTCATATTTCTTCTATTTTACCAAATAAGCCAGTTAAACTAAAAAGATTTATTATACCATCAAATCAAAGCCGGCATTAAAGTCCCAGCGGCCAAACCCGCATGATTAAAGGAATACCGACCAGCACAATGATTATTTCCAGGGGCAAACCCATGCGCCAGTAATCACTGAACCTGTAGCCACCGGGTCCCATAACCAGGGTGTTTGACTGATGACCGATCGGAGTCAAAAATGCGCATGATGCACCGACAGCCACGCTCATTAGAAAAGGGTCGACACTCCCACCCATAGCTCCGGCAATACTGATGGCGATTGGAGCCATGAGGACGGCAGCAGCAGCATTGTTAACCAGGTCTGAAAGGAACATTGTGCCGACCATTACCACTGTCAGGGTTACCCAGGGCGCCGTACTACCTGAAATCTCCAGGATTCTGCCGGCAATCAACTGTGCGCCACCGGTTGTTTCAAAAGCCTGGCTGACCGGGATCATAGCCCCCAGCAAAACAATTACCGGCCAGTCAATACCATCATATATTTCCCGTAAAGTAAGAAAACCGGCCAGGACCATAATAAGAGCAGCTCCGACAAAAGCAATTTGAATAGGTAATATTCCCAGGGCAGATAGAACCAGGGCAGAGGCAAATATGGCAACACCTAAGAGAACCCGCTGCGGCTGGCCTACTCTCAGGCCTCTCTCAACCAGGGGCAGCAGGCCAAGGGTGGGTAAAACCTCTTCCAGTGTTTCTTCAGGTCCCTGCAGCAGTAACACATCACCAGGTCGAAGCCGGATGCTATCAGGGCTGGTTCTTAAGCGGCCACCCTGCCTGGACAGGCCAAGTAAATTGACTCCATAGCGGGAACGAAGGTTTAATGAGCGGACGGTGCGGCCCTCCATTACAGAGTTCCTGGTAATGGTGGCCTCAATTACCTTGATATCATCGGAACTGAGGGTATCCTCACCGCTTTTTTTTGAACCGGTCAATTCAAGACCGGTGGAATCGAGCAGCCCCTGCAAATCTTCGGCATTGGCCTTGATAATCAGGGTATCATTTTCTTTGAAAGTTCGGTACGGAGAGGGTGCGGCAAATTTTTGTTCATTTCGTTCATGACCGACAACTATTATATCACCGTCAGTAGCATTTTCCAGATCGCGCAATCTTTTACCGGTAAGAGCAGATTTTTTAGGGACATGAACTTCGGTTATGTATTCATCTATTTCAAATAAATCTTCGCGGGAAACCTGACTCTTCCTTTTTGGCAGCAAGCGCCATCCGATCAGGATGATAAAAAGCATTCCGGCCAGGGCTATACCGGCACCAACCGGGGTAAAATCAAACATACGGAAAGGTGCGCCCACCGCTGTTTCTTCTCGAAAAATAGAAATAATAATATTGGGGGGGGTGCCCACCTGGGTAACCAGTCCCCCAAGAAGTGAACCAAAAGCAAGGGGCATCAAAAAAAGTGACGGCGAAATTTCATTTTTGCGGGCCATGCGGATAGCCACAGGCATAAAAATAGCCAGGGCACCGATGTTATTCATGAATCCCGAACAGGCTGTAACCGCCACTACAAGAACGGCCAGCTGCACCAGTGGATTATCTCCAATCCCGGACATTAAACGGACAATATAATCAATCATGCCTGAATTTAAAAGGGCCCTGCTGACAACCAGCACCGCAGCGACAGTAATCACTGCCGGATGGCCAAAGCCGGCGAAAGCATCGGCTGCAGGGACTATCCCAGCTATGGAAACAACCAGCAAAGCAAAAAGGGCAACGATATCATAACGCCACCGGCCCCAGATAAATAAAACCAGTACAAGAGCCAGGGTAACAAAAGTAATAGTTTGATCAATAGCCATTTATGCTGCCTCCGTCCAGCCTGTTACCGCAGCTGCGTTAACTCTATTGAACCGTTAGAGGTGGAAATGTTAATCTTTTTGCCACCACCGTTCATTTCTCCAATCAGTGTTGTCTGCTCCAAAAAAACAATATCAATATCGAGATTACTATACTTTATTTCTCCATTCTGAGTTTTTGCTTTAAGGTCTAATGCCAGGGTTGGATCGATAAACAGGTTGATCGATCCATTGTGGGTTGTAATCTCTAAGTCTTCCTGAAAATCATGTAAAGCAGCATTAATACTGCCGTTTAAGGTCTTTAAAAAAGCCAAACCGCTGACCTGAGCAAGGTGGAGATCACCATTATTGCTTTGTGCAGAAACCAGGCCTTTAACATTGTTAACAGTTATTGTTCCGTTAGAAGTAGAAAGCTCAGGATCTCCCTGTACATCCTGCAAGTTAATATTCCCATTAAAACTTTCAATTACTCCAATTAGGATATCTTCGGGAACTTTAATTTCGTAGCTTACAATAACATTTTTTATGTCAGCAGGTTGTTCTGTCTGAATAACCATTTTTTGGGCAATATCGATAAAAATATCGACTTTGTCAAGGGCTGCCTGGCCGTGATATGTTTCTTTAACTGCTTTTATTTCCATTTCAGTTCCATCCCATCCGCTAACCGTTATTGCTCCATTCGGATTATAAA
>SKXC01000138.1 GCA_007128625.1 Syntrophomonadaceae bacterium
CCGTGTAAACAGGACCAGCAAAGCCCTGGGAGGTTTTATATCTTTTTTATGGGGTACGGTAGTCTCTCTTTTACTTTATCAGAATAAAACAATGGCTATAGATGTAGACGAACAGTTTATTTGTCATGAACCGGTTACGGCAGTTGTTATCGCCAACGGTTGTTACTTTGGTGGCGGCATGTTTATAGCCCCTGATGCCAGGATGGACGACGGCTTTTTTGATATTATAATCATGAGAAACCTTAGAAAAACAGAACTGCTGGTCAATATACCCGCGGTTTATCGGGGCACTCATCTTTCTCATCCGAAAATTACCTTTTTAAGAGGGAAAAGCGTAACAGTTTCATCTGATCAAGATCCCCTGCTTAACCTTGATGGAGAACAGCCCGGCAGGGCGCCTGTTGATATTCAAATACTCCCACTGGCCATCAATATTAAAGGTTAAACCTTTTTAGCAGGCTCCATATCCAGGCACCCGCAGGGTAATTAGCTTGACAGGGCATACACTAAGTTTTATTATTTAGTTCAAGTAATAATGGAGCGAAAGGAGGCGTCAGACGCTTGCAAATAAAAGTAAAATTAGAAGATGGAAAAGAAGTTGTTTATCCCCGGGGGACAACCTGCATGGACCTGTATCGTGAAAAAACGACCAGGGATAAAGAATTGTTGGCTGTACTGGTTGACGGCCAGGAATGTGACCTTAATGCGCCTCTTCCTGATAACAGTAATATAGCATTTGTTGATTTCGATTCTTCACAGGGAGCGCGTATTTACCGGCACAGTGCCAGCCATGTCCTGGCTCATGCCGTGAAACGTCTTTATCCCGGGGTTAAACTGGGCATCGGACCGGCAATTGAAAATGGCTTTTATTATGATTTTGAATTTGAACAGCCTATTTCTTCTGATGACTTGAAGAGTATTGAGAAAGAAATGAAAAAAATAGTTAAAGAGAAGCTGCCGATTCGGCGTCGGGAAATAACAAGAGAAGAGGCTGTTCAACTATTTAAAGAAAAGGGGGAGCCCTATAAGCTGGAACTCATTGCTGAACTGCCTGAAGATCAGATAATTAGTTGTTATGAGCAGGGTGATTTTATAGATCTCTGCACCGGCCCGCATTTGCCTCATACCGGTATGGTCAAAGCATTCAAGCTGACCGGATTGGCCGGTGCTTACTGGCGCGGTGATGAAGGCAACCCGATGCTGCAGCGTATTTACGGTACGGCTTTCCCCACTAAAGAGCGGTTGGAAGAATACCTGCACATGCTGGAAGAGGCCAGGAAAAGGGATCACCGTAAACTGGGTCGAGAGCTGGAACTGTTCAGCCTGCATGAGGAAGCTCCCGGCTTTCCATTTTTACACAATAACGGCAATATTGTCTGGCAGGAGTTAACTGATTTTTGGCGCCGGGAACACCGCCGGGCCGGCTATGAAGAGATTAAAACCCCTTTGATCATGAACCGCAGTTTGTGGGAGCAATCAGGGCATTGGGATCATTTCCGCGAGAATATGTACTTTACCAATATCGATGAGCAGGATTATGCCGTTAAACCGATGAACTGCCCCGGGGCCATGCTGGTTTTTCGTTCAAAAATGCACAGTTACCGGGATCTGCCCCGACGTATTGCCGAGATGGGCGTTGTTCACCGCCATGAGCTTTCCGGAACCCTGCAGGGATTGCTGCGGGTGCGTTCATTCACGCAGGATGATGCCCATATATTTATGCTGCCCGAACAGGTTGAAGAAGAGGTGGGCGGAGTAATCGATCTCATGGATCGTTTTTACAGGGTATTTGGCTTCAGCTACCGGGTGGAGTTGAGCACCAGGCCGGATAAAGCTATGGGCACCAGGGAGATGTGGGATAAAGCCACATCAATCCTGGAACAGGTTTTAGAATCAAGAAATATTACCTACCGCTTAAATGAAGGCGATGGGGCATTTTACGGACCGAAAATTGACTTTCATTTGGAGGACTGCATGGGACGCAGCTGGCAGTGTGGAACGATTCAGCTTGATTTCCAAATGCCGGAAAAGTTCGATCTAACCTATGTTGGTGAAGATGGAGAGAAACACCGCCCGGCAGTTATTCACCGGGTTATATACGGGGCTATGGAAAGGCTGCTGGCCCTGCTGATCGAACATTATGGCGGCGCATTTCCGGTTTGGCTGGCCCCGGTGCAGGTTTGCGTGATCCCGGTTACCGAGCGCAGCCATGATTATGCCCAAAAAATTTACAGTCAATTAAGTGATGAGTTTATAAGAGTTACCCTTGATGATCGCAATGAAAAGGTGGGCTATAAAATAAGGGAAGCCCAGGTGAAAAAGATTCCATACATGCTGATAGTTGGAGACAGGGAGGTTGAAAGCGGCCAGGTGGCGGTGCGCCGTCGTGACCAGGGTGACCTTGGCGCAGAAGACCCGGCTGTGTTTATCAGGCAGTTGAAAACGGAGATAAATGAAAAAAGTATTTGACCTTAACTTATTATTTTGATATAGTCAATAGAGTAAAAAGTCTTTTATTAAAGTAGAAGTTACCGCTTCTCACCCTGAAACGTTTTTATACTGTTCCCAGGGTTTATCCATAAGCTTTAAGGATATTAAGAGCAGGCGGTAGCCCCTGCTCTTAAACATTTTAGGAGGTGAATTGAGATTAGTAAAAATTTGTTCGTTAATGAACAAATTAAAGCCCGGGAAGTACTGGTTATTGATCCGGAGGGCACTCAACTCGGTGTAATGAAAACAGACGAGGCATTACAAATCGCCCGGGAAAAGAAAATGGACCTGGTTAATGTTGCGCCCAATGCACGTCCGCCGGTTTGCCGGATGATGGACTACGGTAAACATAAATATGAGCAAAGCAAGCGGGATCGTGAAGCAAAAAAGAAACAGAGGGCGTCGGGAGTTAAAGAGATAAAATTTCGGCCTAATATTGATAAACATGATTTTGATGTAAAAGTAAAAAGGGGACAGAAATTTTTAGAGAAAGGTGACAAGATCAAGGTTACAGTGATGTTTCGGGGCCGGGAGATAACCCATCACGAGATTGCCCAGCGACTGTGTAAAGAAATGGCTGACAGTTTAGCTGATTACGGTGTTGTAGAAAAGCCTGCCAAACAGGAAGGGCGTAACATGATCATGATTATATCGCCTAAATAATAGTAGAGGAAGGTTGTTGTTCCAATGCCTAAAATGAAAACTCACAGCGGCGCAGCTAAGCGTTTTAAAAAAACCGGGGGAGGCAAGTATAAGCGTTACCAGGCTTATGCCAGTCATCTTCTTGGCAAAAAAAAAGCTGCCCGGAAAAGAAGGCTGCGTAAGTCAACCCTGGTAAAACCTGCTGATGTCAAGAGGGTCAAGCAGCTTATCCGATAAGATCCCTTTAATGTTTTTTATTGTTTTAAATATTACATATTGTATGCAAAAATAGGAGGATGATTTATTATGCCTCGCACCAAGAGAGGTACGGTTGCCCGAAAAAGGCGCAGAAAAATTTTAAAGTTAGCCAAAGGCTATTACGGGGCCAAAAGCAAGTTGTTCAGGGTTGCCAATCAACAGGTTATGAAATCGCTTGCTTATGCCTATCGTGATCGTAAGCAGCGCAAAAGAGAGTTTCGTAAACTCTGGATTTCCCGGATTAATGCGGCTGCCCGGGCTGGTGGTTTGTCCTACAGTCGTTTTATAAACGGTTTGAAAAAAGCTGATGTGCAGATAAACCGTAAAGTTTTAGCCGATCTGGCGGTTAATGATAAAGATGCTTTTGCCCGGTTGGTTGAAGTAGCCAGGGAAAATAGTTAATAGCTGGTATATAAATTAAAATAGATGCCTAAACCAATCTCCAACCGGGAGATGTTTTTTTGACAAAATGGCCATATAGCAGGGCGTTCAATAATAGTATAAATGGAGTGGGTTTAGGTGCCAGCTTCTTATATAAGCAGCTCTGACAATTCGCTGCTCAAAGAATATATCAAACTGCAAAATAACAGACGTTACAGGCAGAAAACAAAACAAATAGCCCTGGAAGGTCCCAACCTGGTTAAAGAAGCAATTCGGGCCGGTTTGAATCCCCGGGCTATTTTTTATTCGCAGGACTATTACGATCAGGAAAGCGGCAAATGGTTAAATGATCTATCCAGCGAGGTAAAACAGCTTGTTTTAACTGCCCGGCTGTTTAAAAAAATAGCTGAAACGGATACTCCCCAAAAAGTTGCCGGGATTTTTTATTTTAGTGAACCTGCCGGTCAGAACATAATAGGCAGCAGGCCTCAGCTGGTTTTGATTTTGGATAGAGTTCAGGATCCGGGTAATATGGGTTCGATTATTCGCACTGCAGCTGCAACCGGAGTCGAAGTGGTTTATTATACCAGCGGCAGTGTCGACCCATACAGTCCCAAGGTATTGCGCTCTACAGCCGGGGCGATATTTAACCTGCGCCTGGAGCAGAGCGCCGATCCGCAATTATTGATCAGGGATCTGAAAAAAAGCGTTGTGCAGCTGGTTGCAGCTTCAGCAAAATCTACCGATTATTACTGGTCGGTTGATTACAGGCTGCCAACAGCATTGATTATCGGCAATGAAGCCGGCGGTATAGCTGAAGAACTGGTTGTCCAAGCAGACTTCACTGTAGCAATCCCGCTGCAAGGTAAAGTCGAATCTTTGAATGCAGCTGTGGCCGGCGCAGTGGTTTTATATGAAATTATTCGCCAGCGAACCGTACAAGCACCTTGAAAGCAAATGATCTTAATGCTATAATGCTGTTATATTTTCATATACAGGGCTGTGAAGGAGATCAGTAAGCCAGGGGTTAAGCGCTGCCCAGGGAGGGTTAGCCGTGACTGCAAGCTATCCCGGTGCTCCCGGCTGAAATTCACTCTGGAGCTTTCCACCG
>SKXC01000127.1 GCA_007128625.1 Syntrophomonadaceae bacterium
CCCAGCTTACTACGCAGACCTGCATCCTGGGAAATACGGTAAATGTGGGACTCACTGATCTCCAGTTCCTCGTCCAGGGTGATTGTCTCATAGTTCGGCTTACGCAGGTAAACAGAAAATATTTGAGCATGCTCACTAAATGTCGCTTCGGTGAATAAACTTATTTCCCTGGGAAAGCGATCGTAGTTGAACTCGAAAGGAAGAACAACTTCAACCTGTTTCATGCCACCTGCTGCCGGCTGAACCGTCTTTTCCCCATTATTTTCCAGACTGGCTTTAATTGTAGGCGGCAGCCTGTCGGCGGTAAAGTAATCGAGCCAAACCGGTGCAGCGCGCCGGGGGTGATCCTCCCACACGCCCGGCCCGCCCCGCCACAACCTGATTGCTTCATCGTAAGGAAGGGCAAACACTGTGTAGATAGAAAAAACAATGAAAAATAGAAGAATTAGCATTCCTATAATTGCCGATGGGTATTGGCGTAGTTGTTTAAATCGATTCATTATTCATTACCTCCCGTTACGCCCAGCCGCACCCTTGGGTCGAGGGCTGCGTAGATGAAATCAAGAAAGAAGACCGTGACCGCCAGCAGGTAACCGAAAACCACGACAGTACCTACAATGACCGGGGTATCATTCAACTGTATTGCCTGGTAAAACAAACGGCCGATACCCGGCCAGCGGAATACCGTCTCTAAAACCACAGCTCCCATCCACAGGGTAATTGCCATCAGCAGGAAACTGGTGATGATCGGGGGCAGTGTTGGCCGGAGGATGTACCTTCGCTCGATAGCCCGGGAAGAAAGCCCCTTGGCCCGGGCCATATCCACATAGTCTTCACTGGAGTAAATGAGGAAAAAAGTTCTCCAGCTGTAAACAGTGGCGAAAACAGCACTGATTACCATGGCGCTAACCGGTAAAATCATGTGTTGAAGTAGGCTTAAGGTGTAACCCAGGGTGGTTCGAGGTGGTGGTGCTTCTACCATTCCTCCCCAGGGCAAAACTCCTGCCATGGCGGCAAAAAACATGATCAAAAAAAGGCCGTAGAGCCAGCCCGGGGCTGCAGAAGTAGGGGCAAGACCAATTATGGCCTTATCCAAAAAAGTTCCGTATCGTCTGGATAAAAATAAAGCCATGAATAATGCCAGGAAAAACATGATCACCTGGGCTGTAGCAAGCAGGATCAAAGTAGGAGGAAGGCGTTCCAATAATACCCAGCGCACCTCCCGTGAACCTGAATCGCTGGTTAATTCCTGTGAACGTCCCAAATCAAGGGTTATGGCATCCCTCAGGTAACCAAAGCTGCGCAGGATAAAGGGCTGGTCCAGTCCGCGAATTCTAAATTCCCTCTGTATCCGATCATCTATTAACTTTTGCATCTCAGCCCGCGACAAGTCCTCGTAGGCAGGGTTGCCGTAAATCTCTACTGTTACTTCATACTCGATCATCAGCTTTCGTGTTTCATCCATCTGTCCGCCCCAGTTGGCAATAAGCACAGTGAGGTAAACAGCAATGACCAATGTAACCATTAATGACACTGCCCTTAGCAGTGTGTACTTTCCCAATCTCTTAAGTGTATCCCTCATGTTAAGTTAACATCCTTTGTTCCGAAATCCTTCCTTCTATTGGCAGCTGGTACTCAATTGAAGAGGGGCCGTGCAGGTCGTGGTTGGATCTGAACAACCCCTCTTCTTTCATGCCTACCTAGTATAGCTAATTAACCATATATGGTTTAGTCTAGAGCTGATTAGAGTTCTGAAACTACTTGTTCTACTCCATTGCATCCAGCGGCTCAAGGAAGAAAAACCACTTGTCTGCAGGATCTGGATAATCTTCAAACGGTACCATCACAATTATATCTTCAACAGGATAAACATCCCTTAAGATATATGGTCCGGCACCTGCCCAGAAATGTCCCCATTCCTCGTAGAAGGCCTTCAGGTTGCTCCAGCGCCCTTCTGCTTCATCAGCACTGATGTATTCTCCAAGGGTTGGCTGGTAAGGAATGTAGTTTGCTTCGAGGGCAGTTTCCAGGCGCTCTTCCAGGATGGGCAAGCTTGGACCCTTGGTATAGTCCATCCAATCCACCCCGAGAGTATCAGCCTTGCTTTCGGAAAAAGTAAGGGCATTGTCTGCCTCAGCAAGCTTTCCTAAAGTAATCATGTGCCAGAAGCCCGACCAGTCGTAAGTACCATAAGTTGGCCACAGGGGGGTAACATTCCATTCTGCATCCATGTACCAGGTATTGGTATAGTATTCTATGGTCAGCGGATCTTCTGAGGTAATTTTCATGCCTCTGAATGATTCTAACAGGGCTTCCACTTCTCCCACTCTTCCTTCATCAAAGATCGGGCTGGCTTCCTTGCCCCTGTCAAAGGTCATGATCATGGCCAGGACAAAGTCTCCAATAGAAAGCGTACTGCCATCGTGGAGCGGGAAATCAAAGATATCGTCCGGGTACTGGACAACAGATTTTCTCTGAGCTGTGGTGCCGCCAGACCCGAACCTTTCTTCCACGGTGATCCATTGCTGGGCTTCTGCGTCCCAATCTGCCCAGGCATCGAGCGGCACTTCAATTTCGTCTTCGAAGGTCAGGGTTAGCCAGTCATGGGTAACATCTACCGGCAGTCCTTCTTGCACGTAAACCTCGGCGCTCTCGATACGCTGCGGCCAGAATAAACCGTCGCGCGGGTCTGCCAGTGTCCCCACATCACCCAGGGCACGGCGGGTTGCTAACATATCGTAGGTAAATGCTGAACCGGCCACCGGGTTCCATGGATCAACCAGTATGTTTGGCACAGCCAGTTTTAAACTGCCGCCGGGTACCGGCTCGCCATCTTCATGACGGTGGATTGTGTACGGCCAGGAGGGATCACCAACACCTCCGGCAGAATCAACGGCTACTTTTATATCTGCCCTGTAGGGGTTGGCCCCTGCAAGATCCATTATCCAAATTGTGTTGGAAAACTTCATCGACTCCCACAATGCGGTTTCGAACAGTTCTTCACGCTCATCCATGGTTGAGAAATCCCTTCGGGCCAGCCTGTCGGAGGCTTCATTAAGCTCAGGGAAATCTTCAAGCATTTCTTCCAAAACTGACCACAGGGGGAAAGGCATTACCCGGTGGGTGTACATCTGATCGAAAATGCTTCCCTGGTCCCGTGGGATTGTTGGAGAACTCCAGCCCCCGGTATAAACATGCCATTGACCTTCCCTGGGGTGCGAACCGATCCAGATTGGCGATGCTTCTCCGCCAGTTCTATACATGCGCTCTATTTCAAAGCCCAGGCCTGCATAGAGGTCTGCAACATAATCACCAGCTTCAGGGTACGGAGGAAGGTCAGAACGGATTAGAAACTTGAGTTCGACTACTTCGCCCTCATAATACCAGGTTCCGTCTATGAGCTCGGCTCCGAGGTTTTCCATTTCTTCAGTAATAACCTCTTCTGCTTTGGCCTGGTTGGTGGCATAATATGCCTCGATTTCTTCTATGATGTGTGGATACCTTTCGTTGTAGTCAGGAAAGGCAGTGCCTAGAACGGTGTATTTTGCTGATCCTAATCCGCCAAGGATTTCTTCGACCATGTACTCTCGATCGAACAGCCAGTTTGCAGCTTCCCTGATTTCAGGAACGGAAAACGGGTTTAAAACGCCATCGTCGAATTCAGGTCCCCACGGATTAAACCGGATCTCACTGTAACTGCCATAGTTTAATTCATAGTCTACTTCGTCATCTGCCAGGATTTCATCATAAAGGTCGGGATCGGTGACGTTAAAACCGAAGACATCAAGGTCACCGGCCCTGATCTGGCTTACTGCTGCTGCGTGGCTCTCCTCTCTCGTGATGGTCATATCATCAATTAAAGCACCTGTTTCTTCCGGTTCTTCCGGTTCGCAACCGGCGATAAGAAGACCGGCTGTTAACAGTGACAGCACGATAAGGAGAATAACACTCTTCTTAAACATTAAAAAACCCCCTTAAAAATTTAGTTGCCTTAAACCATCTTGACAAAATGGAGAATATTAGGTGTCTTTTTGAATCCCTCCTTTACAATCTAGTTTGCAGATAGTGTTGTTAGTATATGTAGTTTTGCAGAATAATAGAGTATTATTAAACCTAACAAATTGTTTATATCATATATTTCTTATTTTGCAAGCTTTGTTAACTAAATATATTCTATGTGAATAATAAAAAATCCTGCAAAGAATTAATTATAAGTCAAGAATATAGGAAATATAGTATATAATCAACAATCGTACGTATATAAAAAACAAGTGAACAGTAAAACAAATGAACAGTAAATTATATCCGGTCAGTATGACTGCAAATCTAAAATACCCGATTTTGTATCGAAAGGGCTGATACAAGAGGGGGTCTGGTGGAATGCTGTTTAGTTGACGATATCTATAAAAGCTATTTCACAGTAATGATTTTCTGAATGGACGAATGATTATTAATATAACAGGCTTTGAACTTTTAAAAAGGTAAATCTACATTACAATACGATTTAAAAAATTTCTATCTTTTTCTGGTCAGCATTGAAGTCAGGTAGCCGATTATAAAACCTCCAAACAGAACCAGCGCTATGAGGATAATCTGGGACATTTCTATTCTCCAGAAGAGCAGGCGCAGGGTTATAATATAATGATTCTGGGCTAAAATAATAATAAAAAGCAGGATAAGGGCCAGAATAAATATTACTTTAGGCTTCATTTTTCTTCTCACTCCCTCGTAGTTTAACTGCCTTAATTAACTAACTTTATTTTATATTAATTGTATCATAAATCAATGACTTACTTAACCGTTTAAACAGCCGTACAAATATTTGGGAATTATTACTTGCAAAAAAA
>SKXC01000110.1 GCA_007128625.1 Syntrophomonadaceae bacterium
CCGTGGTCTTCGGTTATAATGTCAAAGCGGGTTTCGCTTTCTTCTATAGTTAACACCCTTACCAGGCCGACTTCAAGAAATAAATTCAATGTGTTATATATAGTAGCTTTTGACAGGGTAGAAATTTCACTTTGCAAATCTTTGTAGATCTGATCCACGGTAGGGTGCCCTTGATTTTTGATCAAATACTCCAAAACTTTTATTCTTTGGTGTGAAGGACGTATATTTCTGTTTTTTAATTCAGCTGGCAAATCTGCAAATGAAAGTCTCATCTATGAGCCTGCTCTCATATTTTGTAATCTATCAATACTTGTAACGATTATTATAATTAGTATATTATATAATATTTTAATTGTCAATCGGTATTTTAAAAAAACAAATGTCTTGAATTAACAAAATGTTGACACATTCATAAATAATATATATAATTAGACATACATTATTAATCTGCGAAAGGAGGAGCACAGTGGAAAGCGTATACAAAATTGTTGAAATTATCGGGACCAGTGAGAAGTCCTGGGAGGAGGCGGCCCGGGTAGCGGTAAGCACTGCTTCAAAAACTCTTCGTGACCTGAGGGTTGCCGAAGTACAGGAGATGGATTTAAAGATAGAAGGCGGCAACCTCATATTCAGGGTCAAGATGAATGTTTCCTTTAAATACCAGGATTAGCAGTATTTTTTACCATGAGAATGGTTTTTCATCCCGACCATTAGGAGCTTATTATTATATTTTTTTTAAGCCCGTATTTAATCATAAGTTTGGGGCGGCAGGTCATATATACTGCTGCTCTTTTCTTTAAAAAGATTTTTTAGATAACAGCAAGTGTCTGACTTTTGCTTCAACCTTCAATTTTGACAAAAAAGATCATGACATATAGAATAAGGCTAGTACAACTATAATAAAAGTAGACATACTTTTAAACAGATAAAAATAGGAGGTCGAGAAAACTGCAATTATCAACTAAAGTGCGCTATGCGGTCAGGGCAATGATCGAATTGACTTTGAGCTATAATGAAAAACCGGTCCAGTTAAATGATATTGCCTGCAACCAGGAAATTTCGGTGAAATACCTGGAACAAATTATGGCCCCTTTGCGAATTCGCGGTTATGTGCGTACGCAAAAGGGGAGCCGGGGCGGTTATCACCTGGCAGTAAAACCTGATAAAATTACCTTGCTTGACATTGTAGAAAGTGTTGAAGGCTCAATAGCCCCTGTTAGCTGTGTAGACGATGATGATTTCTGCGAGAGAGCAAACCAGTGTGTAACCCACTCAGTATGGAAACGGTTAAAAGATGCCATGACAAAAGAACTGCAGGCTCACAGCCTGGAAGACTTAGCCAGAGATCAGGAAAAGTTATCTGCCGGCAGTTAATTTTACCTTATCATAGCCCGGCTATTTGTTCCTTCAGGCAAGCAGAAGTTCGGCAATTTGAATTGAATTTGTGGCCGCGCCCTTGCGAATATTATCTGAAACCACCCAGAGGTTAAGACCATTTTTGACCGAATGATCGGGACGAATACGTCCGGCATAAACAGCATCACTTCCACTTGCTTTTAAAGGCATCGGGTATTCCAGGCTTTCAGGGTTATCTACTACCACTACTCCGGGTGATTTACCCAAAACCTGGCGGGCATCTACTGCTGAAATACTTTTTTCAAATTCAACATTTAAAGCTATTGAATGGGCATTGATCACCGGGACCCTGACTGTGGTGGCAGTGATGGCCAGGTCAGGAAGATTCATGATCTTCTTACTTTCATTAATCATTTTCACTTCTTCTTTACAGTAACCATCTTCTGCAAAAAGATCGAGCTGAGGGACCAGGTTGAAGGCTATCTGGTAGTTGTTCTGTGCTCCTTTATGAGGAATATATTGAGCCGATACCTGGTTATTTCCCAGGTAATCTCGACATTGCTTTTTCAATTCATCAACCGCTTCTTTGCCGGCTCCGGATACAGCCTGGTAAGTTGCAGCAACTACGCGCTTTATAAGGGCAGCTTTTTGCAATGGATATAAAACTACCACCATCTGAATGGTTGAACAGTTGGGGTTGGCAATAATACCTTTATGTTTAAAAGCATCACCGGGATTAACCTCGGGCACAACCAGGGGCACTTCTTTATCCATACGGAATGCATTGCTGTTATCTATAACAACTGCACCCCTTTTAACTGCTTCCGGTCCAAACTCCTTACTGATTGACTCACCGGCACTGAAAAAAGCTATATCCACTCCCTCAAAAGAATTCTGATCTATCTCTTCTACCTTGTATAACTGTTCTTTTACTTTTATTGCCTGGTCTGCTGAACGTGAAGAAGCCAGCAGCTTAAGGCCGGTGAATGGAAAATTTCGTTCAACCAGAATTTCGGTCATTTTTTGACCAACCATTCCGGTTGCCCCCACAACTGCTACATTTACTTGTTTTGCCATGCCGGAACCTCCTGGTTTTAAAGTGTATTAATAATCATTACCTTCATTATTGATTTGTTCAAGCGGATCATTACATTCAAGCCCATTTTCAATAAGTTTAGTAATAACCGGTTTATAGTTAGGATTATCTTTAGCCCGATTGTCCCAAAGGCGGATAAAATAATAAATAATGGCCATTAAAGCAAATCCTGCGCCCACTGCGGTTAATTCACGGTTTACAGCCAGCTCCAGGTAATCGACCAGGGTCAGCCATAAAAAAATACCGGATATCAGGCCGCCCAGGGGCACCAGGTAGAGCATAAATGATACAAACAAAACCCGGCGATCATCAGTTTCTAAAAGAACCTTTTGACCTTTACCGGCCTGAATCGGGTTAAGAGCCTCTATGATTGTATCCTGCCTGTTTGAACCACTTAAAATGCCGCAGCGCCCACATTTTTCACAGGTAAGATGCCGCTGCAGGCTAACAGTAGCTGTTTCTCCTTTGTTTTCATTAACAAGCCCGTACTGCTCCATAAAGTGATCATCCCTCCTGAGCAAGAATTTTCTTGCCATAAATATAACCAGCCTGAGCCTCGAGCATGTTCCAATTTTAACACTACCCTTTTGTTCAGTCCAGATGCAACCCGGTTGTATTCAACTTTTCCATACTAAACCCGTTTACAGCTGTTCTGCTGACATATATAAAAAGGGACACTAAACCCCGCGAGGTTAGGTCCCTCAACATTTAAGATTAATATGGCAGAAATCTTATTAAACCCACCAATTATATTTAAGCAAAGGCTTCCGGTATAGCTTTTAAGGTTGCGTAATCAAATACAGGGCCATCTTTACAAACATACATGCCCCCGGCGTTACAACGACCACACTTGCCGATACCGCATTTCATCCGGTTTTCCAGTGTTGTATATATTTGATCATCTTCGAAGCCCAACTTCTTTAAATTTTCCAGGACAAAGCGAATCATAATCGGCGGGCCGCAGGTAATTGCAATTGTATTCTCCGGTGATGGATTTAAATCCATTAACATGGACGGAACAAATCCAACATTAAGATCCCAGCCTTCTTCCTCCACATCTATTGTCAGGTGGCAGGAGAGTTCTTCATTTTTTCTCATCTCTTCAAACTCGTTTTTAAAACAAAGATCTCCTGATGTCCTGGCGCCATAGATCATAGTCAGGCCGCCGTACTGATCATAGTTAGCCTTGACATATTCCACTATCGGACGCATTGGTGCCTGACCGATCCCGCCGCCAATGGTCAGGATCTGTTTTCCCTTCCATTCCTCGAGTGGAAAACTGTTACCATATGGACCCCTCACTGTCATCTTATCTCCGGCTTCAAGCTGATGCAGGGCCTGGGTCACTTTACCCATACGCATTACTGAAAAACGCAGGAAGTCACCTTCCGTCGGGGAACAGGAAATCGAAATCATACTTTCACCGACGCCCAGTACACCGATCATAGCGCACTGCCCCGGCCGGTGATTCCAGTTTTGGCGTGCCTCGTCGTCCTCTAAAACCACCTTGAAGGTCTTGATTGCCCGTTCACCGCCGGTTTCAAACCAGGTGTCCTCTACTGTGGCATTGTACGGAATGTAGGGGTTTTCGTTGGTTTTCATAGCGCCTCCTTCACCTGCTTTAAGATTTCAACAATGTCGATATTAACGGGGCAAAGGTTAATACAACGACCGCACCCAACGCAGGCTATAACATCAAACTTATCGACATAGTAATTGTATTTGTGGTTAATCCGGTTACGAGTTCGTTCCAGGCGGGAAGGCCTGGGATTATGTCCCGAGGTATGCAGGGTATATTCTTCGAACATGCAGGAATCCCAGGTTCGGCAGCGCCTGGATTCAAAACCTTCGGTTTCATCCTGAATATCGAAACAATGGCAGGTGGGACATAAAAAAGTACAGGTCCCACAGCCCAAACAGGATGCTGAAACGCGCTGCCAGAGTGAATCTTCCCACAGGCCGGGCAGGCCGACGGGAATTCCTTCAGGATCTATACTGCGCTTGATTTTTTGCGCAGCTTCATTGATCACTTTTTCTTTTTGTTCAAGGTTGGCATCTCTTGTCTCTTCAAGCAGTTCTTTTGTCTCGTTAATTAAGGCCTCACCTTTTTCGGTGATCGCTTCAAGCAGGTAGTTTTCACCAAGATCGACCATAAGAAGATCCAGTCCTTCAGTAGAAGCCGGTCCCCCCCCGACCGAAGGGCAAAAACAATTCAAGCCGGGCTCAGAGCAGGCCAGTCCAACCATGGTAACCAATTCCCGTCTCCTGGCATAATAGGGATCATCATAATCCCAGCTAAAAAGTTTATCTACTATTACCATTGATCGAGCATCACAGGGACGTACTCCCAGTAATACAACCTCTTCATCCAGTTTCGGTTCATCAACTTCTTCACCGTCCACCTGAAAGCGGAACAATGTCTCGGTCTGGGGAAATACCACATTTTTGGGAGGCACCCGGGTATTCTTGTAATCAAGGGCAGGCTCTTCACCTTCCGCAACCGGGGCAAAGCGCAACTGTTCATCTTTTATTTGGGGAGCCCAAAGCTGTTTACCGGTCAATTTTCCGACAAAATCAGGCCATTTTTCTTTATTCAACAGCATAGCTGACATATCACCCACCTCTAGAGTATGAAGTCCTCGGGATCATCAGGCTTATAACTGGCCTGGAATGGTTCTGCTTCCGGATCCAGACCGGGTTCAAAACCATATTTATCCCGAACTTCCCGGGCCATCTTACGATTAAGCCTGCCCAGGGGAATATTGGCCGGGCAAACCCGCTCACACTCACCGCACTCAATACAGCGTCCGGCCAGGTGAAAGGCCCGGGCAATATTAAAAGCTGTATTCTCGGAAAAATTGACCGCGCGGTTAACCCAGGTTGGATTCAGGCGATCGAGAATGCAGTCCTGGCAGTAGCAAAGCGGACATACGTTGCGACAGCTGTAACAACGTATACAATTTGAAAACTGCTCCTCCCAGTATGCCCAGCGTCCGTTCACATCTTTCTTATCAACTTCTTCGACACCTTTATCTTCGGCCGGCTCCCAGGTTTCAACCGGCTCTCCAAGCATGATATCACTGATTAACGGATTTGGATAACGACAGAGACGGCACTTTTCCGCCAGCAGCTCATCCCTGGTCACATTAGTTTCCTCACCATCGCGAATAACCAAAAATCCATCGTCCGTCCATTTAACCTCTGAAAGTCCTTCGGTTTCCGGATATTTTTCTGCCAACAGGTCGTAATCGATCATTCCGGGACAGGGACATCCGATAACAACAACACCATCACGCTCAATTCCCTTCTCAACCAACAACTGAGTTACTGCCCGGCTGTCACATCCCTTGACCATCAAGGCTATTTTGCGGGTATCAGGTTCCTGGCCGCGCGGCAGGGGCAGTTTTTCCACCAGGGTGAGGTAAGTAGATAAATTAGAGATGCAGAGGGGTGAAAAAATTAACTCTGCAGCACCTTCGGCATCTTCTATGAAAGCTGGCGCGACCCGGTAACCGTAACTACCATTTTTCCAGCCGATCAGATATTTTACATCCTCACGGGCCACCACCTCAGCAGCGGTTTCACGTAATTTTTCCAGATCCATTTTTCAAAACCCCTCCTACCAGTCAATCTGCCGGCGCCTGAAACCTTCAAACGATCCGGCTTCACGTGCATCTTCGACAGTTTTTTCTACTACTTCTTTCCACTTGTGACCTTCGGAAGCAGATACCCAGCTCATATGGAACCTCCGGGGATCGACCCCGACAAATTCCATCAGATCTTTAAGCATGCCCAGGCGGCGCCGGGCATAGTAATTGCCCTCCATATAATGGCAATCACCAGGGTGGCAGCCGGAAACAAGGACACCATCGGCACCCTGCTGCAGGGCATTCATAACATAAAGCGGGTTAACCCGGCCTGTACACATGACCCGGATAACCTGGACATTAGATGGATAATGAACCCTGCTGGTTCCGGCCAGATCGGCTCCGGCATAGGAACACCAATTACAAAGGAAAGCTACAATGTTCGGTTCGTTATTTGCACTCATTTCAAGACCCCCAAAGCCGCAATCTGCGGTAATATCTGGCGATCACGGAAAGATTTTGGCTGTATTGAATCAGAGAGGCAGGCCGCTGAACATGATCCACAGCCCTTGCAAAGGGCTTCATTAACCCTGGCCACTTCCACTTCATGTCCAAACCGGTTAACGGTAGTCATTTCAATTGCCGTGTAAGGACAAATCTCCACGCAGAAACCGCATCCCCGGCAGGTCGCTTCATTAACTTCAGCTACCTGGGCATCTATGGTCACTTTGCCGCGGGCCAGTGGAATCAGGGCTGAAGAAGCCGCCCCCTTGGCCTGGGCCACCGTGTCGGGAATATCCTTGGGACCCTGGCAGCAGCCGGCCAGAAAAACACCATCAGTGGCGGTATCAACCGGACGCAGCTTTGGATGTGCCTCAAGGAAGAATTTGTCAGGTGATTGAGACAACCGCAGCAGATCCATAACTTTGCGCATTTCCGCACGCGGTTCCAACCCTACTCCCAAAACAACCATATCGACCTCATCTTCAACAGGAGTGGAAGTAAGAGTATTTTCGGCTTTAACCACGAGCTTGTTACCCCGTTTAAAAATTTCAGACGGGTTGCCCCGGATATAGCGGACATTTTCCCGCCGCACCCGGTCATAGAACTCCTCGTAACCCTTTCCGAAGGCCCTTACATCCATATAGTAAATCCTGATGTTGGCATCTGGCAGTTTGTCCCTGATCAAATGTGCCTGCTTGGCCGTATACATACAGCAAACCCTTGAACAATACTCGTTACCAACACTTTCATCACGTGAACCCACACACTTAATAAAGGCAATCTCTTTTGGTTCTATTTCTTCTTCACCGTTAGAAATCATTACTTTTCCACCGGTAGGCCCCGAGGCAGAAACCAGGCGTTCCATTTCCATTCCGGTAATAACATTGGGATAATCGTCATAACCATATTCCGGCTTACGGGACGCATCGAAAGGATCAAACCCGGTGGCCACGATAATTGCCCCAACTTTAAATTCAACGATTTCATCTTCCTGTTCAAAATTGATTGCTTCAGCCCCGCAAACATCCTGGCATTTAGGACTTTTACCACATTTGCCCTTACTCAGGTAGAGACAATTTTCAGGATCAATTGTATACTTGGCCGGAACTGCCTGGGGAAAAGGCAGATAAATGGCCGATCTTTTACCCATTCCCTGGTCAAATTCATTTGGAATACGGTTGGCCACCCGGCATTCTGCGGCACATTCGCCACAACCGGTACATTTATCAAAATCGACATAGCGTGCTTTCTTGCGTACTTTTACATCAAAGTTTCCAATATACCCGCCGATTTCTTCAACTTCTGAGTAGCTCAGCAGTTCAATATTGGGGTGGCTGGCACAGTCGACCATTTTGGGAGTAAGAATACAGGCCGAGCAGTCAAGAGTAGGGAAAGTTTTATCGAGCTGGGCCATACGTCCACCTACTGAAGGGGTTTTTTCAACAAGATATGTTTTAAACCCGGCATCAGCAATATCGAGGGCAGCCTGGATACCGGCAATACCGGCTCCGATAACCAGGGCAGCCGGTTCTGCATCAACTTCTTTTGCTTCCAGCGCTTCAAGCAGTCTTACCTTGGCCACCGAAGCTGTAATCAGCTTTTTAGCCTTTGCAGTAGCCTCTTCAGTCTCTTCGTGCACCCAGGAACATTGTTCCCGGATATTGGCCATCTCAAGAAAATAAGGATTAAGCCCTGCTTCCTGGATTGCTTTCCTGAAGGTCGGCTCATGCATCCGCGGTGAACAGGAAGCAACGACTATCCTGTTTAACCCCTGTTCTTTTATATCTTCCTTGATCAAGGCCTGTCCGGGATCAGAACACATATATGAATAGGTGCGCGCCACTTTTACACTTGGCAGTTTCAAGGCGAATTCTTCAACCGCCTCCACATCCACCGTTGAGGAAATATTAATCCCACAGTGGCAGATATAAACACCCACTTTCGGTTTATCAGTCATCTGGTTTTCATCCTTCCGCAAAGTTTAGCCTTTGCCCGGCCTTAACCTTTTAGTCCTTTAAGTTTTTCTGTCAACGCGGGCACAACTTTGAACATATCATCAACAATTGCGTAATCGGCTACTGCAAAAATCGGAGCTTCGGGGTCCTTGTTAATGGCCACTATGGTTTTGGCACCCTTCATACCGGCAAGGTGCTGAAATGCCCCGGAGATACCCATGGCAACGTATAATTTGGGCTTAACCGTTTTACCGGAAGTACCGACCTGCCGATCATGGGGGATCCAGCCGGCATCCGTAGCCGCTCTTGATCCGGAAATATCGGCCTTGATAGCCTGGGCCAGTTCTTCGATAACTGGCAGGTTTTTATCTTCTTTAAGTCCGCGGCCCACTGAAACCAGGATATCAGATTGGGTAATATCAACATCTCCAACCTCTGCTTCAATATACTCCACAAACTTACGATAGGAAATGTCTTCTTTAAGGGGCGAATCCAGTTTTTCTACACTCCCCGACGCAGAAGGTTCCGGTGCTTCTACTGCACTCTCCCGGATGGTTACCAGGTAAGTATCCGCCGGTTTAAAAGCAACAGTGGCATTCACTTTTCCTGAATAAATCTGGCGAGTCGCCTTTAAAGTACTGTCCTCATAATTAAGGTCAATGGCTTCGGCAACCAGGGGCAGTTTCTTTTCTACCGCCAAAGCCGGCATAAAATCAACACCCTGTGCGGTTTGCCCGGTCATTAAAACAGCCGGCTTAAGATCGTCAATCAAGGCAGACAGTATCTTCTGATACTTTTCAGCATTAAAGTATTCGAACAGGGGATCGTCAATAACCATAACTTTAACCCCGTATTCACTCATCTTTTTAGCCATTTCGTCCATACCGCTGCCAATAAGCAAAACTATGACTTCGCCGCCCATTTGCTCAGCTATTTTGGGAGCGATAGCCATCATCTCAAAAGAAATATCTCTTAATACGCCCTGGCGGTGCTCCGCCACTACTAAAATGTTACCCATTATACTAAGCCTCCTTTAACCAGGATGGACGCCAGTTTCTCTGCTTTTTCTTCCGGTTCACCCTCGATGAATTCGGCAGTGGATTCAACTTCGGGAATATAAAGGTTTTCTACGATTACCTGGGAGGCATCGCTGCCGACTTCAGCCGGATCAATACCCAGGTCGTCCAAACCGGCTACATTCAGTTCCTTTTTTTGAGCCTGCCTGATGCCGCGAATTGGGGCATAACGGGGCTCATTAATACCGGTCTGGATTGTTAGAACCGCCGGTAATTCCAGCTCTACAACTTCCATCAAGCCGCCTTCCAGCTCACGGTGGGCCTTGACTTTGCCGTCTAAAATTTCCACTTTTTTAACCATCGAAGCGTGATTGACTCCCAGGTATTCGGCCAGGGCCACCCCGGTCGACATATGGCCGTCATCATCAGCCCAACAGCCGGTAAATACCAGGTCAAATTCCTGGCCTTTGATCGCCCCGGCCAGAACCCTGGCCACCATAAGCGGATCATGGTCGGCTATTCTTTCATCTTCAACCCGCAGGGCCTTGTCGCATCCCTTGGCCATCGCCATGCGTATCATTACATCAGACTGCTTCGGCCCGATCGATACAACGGTTACTTCACCGCCCTTATCTTCTTTGATCAGTACCGACTCTTCTACGGCATAATTGTCAGCATCGTTAATATCGAAAGAAAACCTGCTGCTGTCAACCGTTACGCCGTCAGGATTGACCTTTACTTCCGCTTCAGAAGTATCAGGCACATACTTAATACAAACAAAAGTTTTCATAGTTTCTTCCACCTCCTAACAAGATTAACACCTGTTTAAAGATCTACTATTTCTCCTAAAAGCTCCATTATTTCAGCTACACGCATTTCTTCCTCATACCCCAGGTTTTTCATGGCATCTTCCAGGGTCAATACACAGAAGGGACAGGCTACTGCCACTATTTCTGCACCAAGGGCTTTGGCATCTTTTATTCGGGTATCCGCCAGCCGCTCTTTTTTCGATTCCGACTCCACCCACATTTTACCACCTCCGCCTTCACAGCAAAGGCTGCGCTCACGCCTGCGTTCAAATTCAACCAGTTCAACACCCGGTATGCTCTTTAAGATACGGCGCGGTTCGTCAAATATGCCACCCTGTTTGCCGAGATAACAGGGATCGTGGTAAACAATTTTTTTTGACAGTTCACCTTTCCAGGCTAATTTGCCTTCTGCAATCAACTCATCTATAAGCTGAGTATAGTGAATTACCGGGTTTTTTAAATCTGGATAATGGGTTCTATAAGTAGTAAAACAGTGGGGTGAAATGGTGACCATCCGCTCAGCTGTGAATTCATTCAAATACTCGGTATTGTCCTCTACAAGCATTTCAAAAAGTCCCTCTTCACCCAGGGTAAAAACCTCACTGCCGCAGCAGCTTTCATCATCAGGGAAAAAAGCATAATCAATACCGGTCTTGTTTAAAAGTTTCACTAAATTTTTGACAGTTGTTTGTACACGGGGATCATAGGCATTTGTGCAGCACACAAAAAAAAGGTTCTCAACAGCTACACCGGGTTCGGCTATTTTCACGTCAAGACCTTCCATCCAGTCACTCCGGGTTGCTCTCGCCTTTTCCCAGGGATTGCCTTCAAGAAGAACACTTTGCAAAGCATCACGAACTGTTGGTTCAACCTTTCCGCTTTCCACAATCATGGACCTCAAACCAATTAGCACTTCCAAAGGTTTCAAACCCTTGGGACAGCGAACAGCACAGGTATGACAGGCTGTGCAATCCCAGATCTCCGCCAGCCTGGCCAATTCATCGAGTTTTTCCTCATCATAAGCATCATTAACAAATTGGCGTACATTCAGGTCGGCCCGGACAGTAACCGGACAACCGCCGGTACAGCGTCCGCATTGGATACAACCTAGCAGATCATATTTTTCAGTGAAAGTCTGGCTCTCTGTACTCATTATCATACCCCGCATCATAAAAAAATTATTTTACTGCAGTATTTTCCGGCAGGTGTTATACAAGCTACCGGACGGATAGTAAAAGCAATAAATTATTCAACCCCACCTCCATTGTTATTATATTGATTCAATAAACCTTTTAATAGTATTCACAGACATAGAATAGACAGACAATTTCGATAAAATTATATTATACTTAAATTATTCGACACATAAAGTATTATTTCCTGCCTGCTCTTTTTAATTCTTACATATTTCACATTATCTATTATTGTCAAGAATTAATCCATTCAAGTCGGGCTTGATGTAAAAAGGCAATCATTAATCCCGTCAATTTAAAACAGTTTAATTTTTCCAGCCGGTTTTCCTGCTGTGATCCGGCCGACAAGATGCCCCTCGCTCCCCCGTGACTTTAAATCTTTAAGGTAGAACTCCGCATTTTCTTCGGGCAGAGCAACCAGCAGCCCTCCTGAAGTTTGAGGATCTGCTAAAATAATCAGGGCATCTTCTTTTTCTTCCTCTTTACCCTGCCAGCTGATATGTGAACGAACATATTCAAGGTTACGGTAGGCACCACCGGGAATCATGCCCATGGAAACCATTTCTTTAACTCCCCGGTAAAGCGGAACCTTTTTATGATCAATTTCAGCCCCGACTTTGCTGGATAAGAGCATCTCGTAGAGATGACCT
Organism: Syntrophomonadaceae bacterium; assembly: GCA_007128625.1. Classification (GTDB taxonomy): domain Bacteria; phylum Bacillota; class Dethiobacteria; order DTU022; family DTU022; genus B1SED10-74M. Next base: position 12,167 of record SKXC01000110.1, read on the forward strand.
AAAAAACTAAAGCCGGTTACATCTGTAGCAGCAGAAACTCCGACATTAAGCATAGCCTCTGCAGCAGGGGCATTAAGAGCAGCCATGCCTTTAATCGCCTGATCGGCATCTTCAACTGTAATCATCTCACCCTTAACAGCTGTGGCGATAATTCCTGTTCCTACAGGTTTGGTCAGGATTAAAGCATCTCCCGTTTGAGCACCGCTGCCGTTAACCAAATTTTGCGGATTAACCAGTCCGGTAACGGCAAGGCCGTATTTAGGCTCTGGATCTTCAACACTGTGACCTCCCACTACAACCGCCCCGGCTTCAATAACCTTATCATATCCACCGCGCAAAATTGCCTCCATTATGTCCAGCGGATGACAGGAAACCGGAAAACATATAATATTTAAAGCTGTTAACGGTTTGGCCCCCATGGCATATAAATCGCTCATTGAATTTGCCGCTGCAATCTGTCCGAAAAGATAGGGATCATCAACTATGGGAGTAAAGAAATCCACTGACTGGACCAGGGCCTGTGTTTCTGAAATACGGTAAACCCCGGCATCAGAAAAATGCTGATCCCGGTTCAGGTAATTTGGATCATCAAATACAGGTAGTTGACGCAGGACCTGCGCCAGGTCTTCAGGACCAATTTTTGCCGCTCAGCCGGCGCTGGAGGTCATTTGGGTTAATCTAATTTCATGGCGATCCATTATCTCACATCCTTATTAGGTCTGATCCAGTTTTAAAGCAACCCGGTGATCTTCAACCCTTTTGGTAAGCTTTCGCTGGTCAAAATGCTCAAGCAAAACCTGGGCATACTTGCGGGAGGTTCCGGCCAGATCACGAAACTGGGCCAGGGTAAGAGTTTTATTAGCAGCAAAATAGCCCCGCAGCTGTTCGATCGCTTCCCGGTAAGCTTCAATGTGAAAATACAAGTCCTCACTGATCTTAACCAGGATTCCGCTGTTAACCAGGTAATTAAAAAGCTCATCCCGCCGGCCCGGATCAGCTTCCGCCTGTTCCAGGGCTTCTTTTACAGCAGGGGGTTTGAACCAGCCAGAACGATAGAGATCACTTAAACTTTTCAGCTGTTTTTTTTCTTTTTCAGTGGGCTCGGGTTTAAACTGGTTTAGGCTGACCAGGTCACTTTGGACCATAACTTTTTCCTGCTTTTGCAAACTGTCAAGCAGGGCATCATATTCACGCTGCCCAAATGCAGGGGGAAGGAAGCCGCGCAGCCTGGCCCGGGATATCCCGGGCGACAAGGGGTACTGGTGATGATAGTTTTTTAACTCGCTTAAAAGTTTATTTTCAAAACCCTCCAGGTTTGAAGATAAAATATATGAATTGTCCAGCTCTTGCACCATATTTTTGGTAAAAAAATCATCGAGTATAGAATCTACTTCTCCTTGATCAAGGCGGGTTTCCCTGATCAGGCGGGTACTGTCAGCGATGATTAATTCATCAAGTTTACGACGTACAAAAGCAGCATTTCCACCCTCATCAGGAGCCTGTTTTAATTCTTCCAGCCTGGCAATAACCGGCTCCCGGAACCGGCGGTGCCTGGATGGGTAAGGATCAAGGATTGTTCCTCCACCAATAGTGGTCATCGGTGAATAAGAACGAATAACAAAAGAATCACCGCGTTCTGCAACCATAGGTCGTTCTAAACGGCACTGCACAATAGCGCTTTCACCGGGTTTGATCTGATCGCGATCCAGCAGTAAAAGCCTGGCCACAGTGCGTACTGTGCCTAAAAAAAAGTGAACCGGATCCATATTCTTTAAAGGGCGCGGGGCCCGGGGTAGAAGTTCCACCGAAGCATCGACCAGGGCAGTCTGACGGTAGTATCCGGGGCTGCTGATCACACTACCCCTTATAACCTTACTTTTATCCACTCCGGACAAGTTCAAAGCAACCCTTGAGCCAGCCTTTGCTTCTGCTACGTCATGATCATGAACCTGAATATTTCGGACCCGGGCTTCCAAACCCGGCGGAACCACAGAAACTGTGTCTCCGACCCGCACCGATCCCTGGATCAGGGTTCCGGTTACCACGGTGCCAAACCCGGCAATAACAAAAGAACGGTCAACGGGCAGGCGCAAAGGTCCGCTGGAACTGCGGGCTTTTAAATTTAAAGTGAGTTTATCGATTAATTCTTTTAATTCTTCGATCCCCTGCCCTTTTAAAGCAGAAACCGAATGTATAGGCGCAGATTCCAGAAAAGTTCCTTTTAACTCCTCCTTAATCTCATCTATTATTAGTTCGCGCCACTCTTCATCAGCCAGGTCAATTTTGGTGACGACTACAATACCGTTACTGATCCCGAGCAGCTGAAGAATATCAAGATGTTCCCTGGTTTGGGGCATGACCCCCTCGGAAGCATCTACAACCAGCATGACCAGGTCCATCCCTGCCGCCCCGGCCAGCATATTATGTATAAATCGTTCATGGCCCGGCACATCGACAACACCGGCAACCCTTCCGCTGGGCAGTCTAAAAGGAGCAAAGCCAAGGTCAATAGAAATACCCCGTTTTTTTTCCTCCTGCAAGCGGTCGGTGTCAACCCCTGTTAGGGCGGAAATTAGAACTGTTTTTCCATGGTCGACATGCCCGGCAGTGCCGATGATTAATTGTTCCAAGTTAACTACTCTCCAATAACGATCTAGCTTTTTTGAAGGTAAGCCCTGCGGACAGCCTCAATGAGAACTTCTTCCTGGCCCTCCATGATTGTCCGGGTATCAAATATTAAACTATCCTGCTGTAAGCGCAAAATTACCGGGGGATTGCCCTGACGTAGTTTTTTCACCAGTTCCGGAGTAGAAAAATTATCTTCAACAGGCCTGACCATTACCAGGCAGGTGGGTAACTGCGCAGTAGGAAAAGCACCGCCTCCAACTTTGGAAATACCCTCGACCAGTTCCACACTTCCCCTGCCAAACAAACCTGAAAAACTATCGGCCAGGTTATCGGCACGCCGTCGCAAAATTTCCAGATCAACAGTCAACATATTCCAGACCGGTATTTCCTTAACTGCTCTATCTTCATCAAGATAGAGGCGCAGGGTTGCTTCCAGACCGGCAACTGTGCATTTATCAATGCGAAGTGCCCTGGCCAGCTGGTTGCTGCGAATTAATGATACCAGGTCCTTGCGGCCTACAATAATTCCGGCCTGTGGTCCGCCGAGCATTTTATCGCCGCTAAAGGTGATCAGATCGGCTCCGGCAGCCACACTGTCCTGGATCCTCGGTTCAGAAGGCAGGTTATACCTAACCGGATCCAGTAACACCCCGCTGCCCAGATCTTCAATAAGCGGCAGTTTTTTTTCGCGGGAAAGCACAACCATATCAGTCGTACTAACTTCAGATGTAAAACCGACCATATGGTAGTTACTGGTATGTACTTTCAGAAAGGCGGCTGTATTTTCATTAACCACCGCTTCATAATCCCGTAAATAGGTTTTATTGGTTGTTCCGACCTCTACCAGGCGCGCTCCACTGGCAGCCATAATCTCAGGTATACGGAAAGAACCCCCAATTTCAACCAGCTGGCCCCGGGAAACTACTACCTCCCGACCAGCAGCAACAGTATTCAGGGCCAGGAAAACTGCAGCCGCATTATTGTTAAGCACTACTGCAGCTTCAGCGCCGGTTAAATCACAAAGCAGCGTTTCCAGGTGTTCCTGCCGAGAACCACGTTCACCGCTTTCCAAAGAAAACTCAAGATTGTTGTAACCCTGGGCTATATCGGCCATGGCCTCGACAGCAGTGGAAGCAAGCGGAACCCGGCCCAGGTTGGTGTGAATAACCACCCCACTGGCATTTATCAAAGGCCTGAGGTTCAAACCTGCTTTTTTTTCAGCAAGGCAAACCGCTTCTCCTGCCAGGGCAGCAGGAGAAAGATCAAGCTGGTTAGATATGCCATGAGGATCATCCTGCCGTTTAATATCATTAATTATTCGGCGATATGAAGATATTGTTTCCTGGGCTGCCTGCAAGAGCAACCGCCGCGGCAAAGAACGCATTTTTTCTTCCATTTGCGGCTCACGCAGCAAGCGATCAACCGCCGGTAATTCCCGTAACAAAGACTGATAATCTGGCAATTAATTCTCTCTCC
>SKXC01000173.1 GCA_007128625.1 Syntrophomonadaceae bacterium
ATCGTTCAGCAAATGGTCCAGACCGATGCAAACCTGGCAGGCAACGTGCATGGAGGTTCTATCGTGAAATTAATCGACAGCACCGCCGGAATCGTTGCGGCGAGGCACGCCTCGTGCAACGTGGTTACTGCCTCCATAGACAGGCTGGACTTTCATAACCCGGTTTTTGTAGGAGAACTTCTTAAAATTAACGCCTCTATTAACTACACGGGAACCTCGTCAATGGAGATCGGGGTCCGGGTAGAAGCAGAAAATGTTATGACCGGTGAACGCCGCCATACCGCCTCGGCATACCTTACATTTGTTGCTCTTGACAATAATGGAAACCCCAGGGAGATACCACCCCTGGCGCTGGTAAGCGAGGAGGAAAAAAGACGCAACCGGGAAGCAGCAGACAGGCGTAAGATTAGACTGGCCGAACGTTCAAAAGAGAAAAAGTCATCGGGAAGTGAAAAAAATGAGTGATAAGGGGAAAATCCCCGGGATATTTGAAGCTTTAAAACCGCATATAGGCAAAATCCTTGAAGACCGGGAACTGTCATCACAACAGGTAAATATCACCTGCCGCACCCTCACCCCTGAAGAAGCCCTTGGCAATCCGGATCGGGATGATTTTCCCCTGCAAAAGGGTAAAGAAAAATTAATGCAGGCCGAACTGGGCCATTACGGCGGTCAGGCCTATACTGACCGTCCGGGCAATATTGAAGGCACTGTGGCAGAAATATTGAACCTGCCGCCAATAAACAATTTCAACCGGGCAGCTGTTGTGGCCGTGCTAAATGCCATATTGCGAAGTAAAAACGAGCTTGAAAGGACCATTCACTGCAAGAATGAAGACCCTGGCTTATGTGGTTATGACCTGGTAAAAGAAATATCCGGCCGCTATGGTCAACCCAGGGTGGTTATGATCGGTTTACAGCCGGCCATGGCAGAAAAGCTCTCTAAAGTATTTGACCTGCGGATAATCGATCTTGATCCGCAAAACGAGGGCAAAAAGTTCAACAATACCTGCGTGGAAACCGGCCAGTATTCAATTATTGAACTGGAAAAATGGTGTGATCTATTTCTTGTCACCGGCAGTACCATAGTTAACGGCACCATTGACCTGTTTCTTGATCGGGCAAAACCGGTCATCTTTTTCGGAACCTCAATCGCCGGCCCGGCAAAACTACTAGGGCTCGAGCACTTTTGCCCCAGGAGCACCTGATAGCTGCATTATCTTTTATGCCGGGAATAGTTACTTAACTTATTTTTCCTTCTTATTTGATTCATCAAACTCCATGCCCATAAAAATGCCGCCTTTTTGAAGCTCATCAAGCATTTGATGGAGTCTCTTTTCTTTTTCCTCCTGGATTTTTGCGTCATGTATCCAGCCGAGATAGTCGTTTTGCTGATAAGCAGGCCTTTTTTTATAAGTATCCATCAGCGCCTGTTTTTTTAGGGCCTTCTTGACAAAACCGGGCATTGCCGGCTCCGGCTTTTTCAGCTTTGAGTAGTCTTTACCCATTATTACCTGCCTCCCTGCTAATTTGATCATTTGCTTTGATTTAATAATCTAATTAATTATACCTTTTTCCACCTGTAACTGATACACAAAAATGAACAGCAGGGAACTGCAAGTTTATGAAGGTAATTATTGTTCCATGTCGAATTTGCTGCATAGCCAGATAATCCAGTTAAAGAGAGGAAAATTTCTTTGTCACACTTAAATCAACCATTAAAAGCAGGTTCTTTGACACTTTCCAACCGCCTGGTTATGCCACCGATGGCAACAGAAAAAGCTGATCAGAACGGCAAGGTTAGCCCGGACCTTCTTAATTATTACAACGAAAAAACAAAAGGGGGCTATATCGGGCTGGTTATTGTTGAACACAGTTTCGTCAGATCGGAAGGTAAAAATAGCCCGGGGCAGCTCTCGGCAGCAGACGACAGTGTTATTTCTGGTTTAAAAAAGCTTTCTGAAGTTATACATGCCAATGGTTCCAGGGCGGTGGTGCAGATTAATCATGCCGGGGGCAGTGCTGTAAAAGAGGTGATCGGGACCACTCCCGCCGGTCCCTCAGCGGTAATGCACCCACGCAAACAAACCCTGCCCCGGGAGCTGTCCGGTTCAGAGATCGAAAACATTATTCAAGCCTTTGCTGATGCCGCCCGGAGGGTAAAAGAAGCCAATTTTGACGGGGTGGAAATCCACTCCGCCCACGGTTTCCTGCTCAATCAATTCTTATCCCCGCTGACAAACAGGCGCACAGATGCCTACGGGGGAAACCTGAACAACCGCCTCTCGATTCACTTACGGATCATCAAAGCGGTACATGAGACTGCAGGTAATGATTTTCCCATCTTATTAAGGCTGGGAGCATCTGATTACATGGAAGGCGGGATTACCATTGAAGATAGTGAAGCTGCCGCTGTAGAATTTGAGAAGGCCGGAATATGTATACTCGATATATCGGGTGGTTTTTCAGGATATATGGTGAAAGGTCTTAGCGGACAGGGTTTCTTTGCCCCGCTTTCCGAGGCCATCAAAAAAAAGGTTGCTGTGCCGGTAATTCTTACCGGTGGCATCACGGAAGCCGGTGCTGCAGAAAAACTGCTAGCCGAGGGCAAAGCAGACCTGATCGGGGTGGGCAGAGCGATCTTAAAAGATTCTTTCTGGGCCATGAGAGCCATGGACAATACCTGAGCTTTAACCAGGACCAGTCCGGCCGGCTTGCCTTCAAAAAACCGGGACGCCTCCCAGTTGCTTTCACTGCCAACAGGACGCTCTTCAATAGCATTACACAATTGCTCCAAATAGTGTTCACTTTTGGCCCTTAATTCTGAAATCCTGCATAAATCTGGCAAGACTTTTTGAAGTAATCCCGGAAATACCCTTGTAGGCTGGCATTACAAGGGCTTATTTTGAAAACCAACTTTTATGGAACCGGCTCCTCCAGGTTAGGTTATAAGCTCTTTATTTACCATGGACCAATAATTACTCCTCTATTTACTCCCCTTCTTTATAGTTCTGCCTCAACCATAAAGACTCCAGGTCGTATTTTCGCTGGCCCAGCCCAATTTTTTCACCATGTTTAAGAATATAAGATGTATCTTGATTATGAACAGCCCTAAACTTGTCCTCTGTATCTTTTTGCCCGTCAAGAACTGAATTCATAATAACGGGCGCCCTGTTGACCAGGTCCAAAGAAGCCTGGTCAATAGCGACAGGATCCAGGGAAGCAAGAATGCCCAGGTCGGGAACGATCGGCAGATCATTCCAGGGGGCACAATCACAATCAGGGGTTACATTCATAACAAAGTTGATAAAACTGCTTTTTCCTTTTTTTCTGTTTAAAACGCCCCGGGCATATTCTGCTGTTTTTTCCTGGATCACGGTTTCGTCGGTTTTCCAGTTGATCGGAATTGCCCGGGAAGGACAAAATGCCACGCATTCTCCACAGCTTATACACAGTTCATCATTGATAAAGGCCTTATTATCTTTAACCCTGTCAATGGCATTTTCCGGGCACCTTTCAATACAGACTCCGCAGGCTGTACACTTTTCTTCTTTTACCTTCGGGATTAAGTCAGAATGCATTATCTGCTTACCTCCCGGGCTTCCACAACCCATCCCGATATTTTTCAACGCTCCGCCAAAACCAAACAGCTCATGTCCCTTTACATGGCTGATAGCAATTATTGCATCTGCATGATGGACAGCGCTGCTTATTTTAACACTTTCAAAGTGCTTGCCCTCAACAGCCACGTTAACAAAATCTGCTCCTTTTAGACCATCGGCGATAACAATCGGGGCACCGACAGTTTCATAGGCAAAGCCGTTTTTCAAAGCAGTTTCAATATGATCTACAGCATTATGCCTTTTTCCTCCATATAAAGTGTTGGCATCTGTTAAAAAAGGTTTGCCCCCTTTTTCTTTAACCATTTCAACTATAACCCTGATAATTGGCGGCGGCACATAAGCAATATTGCCCAATTCTCCAAAGTGGACCTTTATTGCCACCAGGTCTTTTGTTTCAACTAAATCACAAAGACCGGCCTTTTCAGCCAGCTGCCCGGTTTTATCAAAAAGGTTTTTCCTGCTGTCTGTGGTCATATCTGTAAAATAAACTTTGCTGCTCACCTTATCTTCTCCCTTCTTAATACAACTTTATGTCAAGGATGTTGCCTGGAAATAATTGTTAGTGCAGAACACTATTTTTGAATGCCCTTTCAAATCCTCTTTAAGCCTTCTTTAAGTAAAATATCCAGTCTGCCATCTACTGATCCGGATCAAACAAACCGCTGCTCAGGTAACGTTCTCCTGTACTGGCCAGGATAGTAACAATTAGTTTGCCCCTGTTTTCCGTTCGGGTGGCCAGTTCCAGGGCTGCATAAACTGCTGCTCCGGAGGAAATGCCAACCAGTATTCCTTCTTCCTGTGCCAACCTCCTGGCTGTAGCGGCTGCATCATTGTCATCAACCTGGATAATTTCATCCAGTAGGGATAAATCTAAAACCCCCGGTATGAATCCGGCCCCAATGCCCTGGATCTTATGGGGGCCTTTTTCTCCACCGGAGAGCACAGGAGAACGGGCCGGTTCCACTGCGATTGCTTTAAATTGAGGATTTCTTTTTTTAAGAACCTGGGTTACCCCGGTAATGGTGCCTCCGGTACCAACCCCGGCAACCAGCAGGTCGACTTTTCCGTCAGTATCTTTCCATATTTCTTCAGCGGTTGTTTCGCGGTGTATCGCCGGATTGGCCGGATTATTAAACTGCTG
>SKXC01000150.1 GCA_007128625.1 Syntrophomonadaceae bacterium
AACAGCAGAGAACCCTGGGCCAGTTCAGGGGGCAAGCCGATTGCCTCCAAAACGTGAGATGATTTTAAGGCCTGCGAAGTGCAGGAAGAACCACTGGATACATATATACCGGCCATATTAAGCCGCATTAGCAGTGCCTCTCCCTCGATAAACTCAACAGAAATATTTAGATTTCGGGGCAGGCGGTTTTCAGAATGCCCGTTCAAATGCAAATGGGGCACCTCATTAAACAATCTTTGTTTTAGCTGATCCCTGATTGCCTGCACTTTTTGCGATCGGTCATTCATTGATTCAAATGCCAGCCCGGCAGCTTTGCCCAAACCAACAATCGCAGGCACATTTTCAGTGCCCGCCCTCAGGCCTTTTTCCTGGATGCCGCCTTCGATCAATGGATACAAACGTATTCCACGGCGCACAAACAGGGCCGCTGAACCTTTCGGTCCGTAAAACTGATCTCCGGCCAGACTTAGCATATCGACACCCATTTTTTCTACTTCAATTGGAATCCAGCCGGCTGCAGCTGCTGCGTCGGTGTGAAATGGAATACCTTTTTCATGGGCTACTGCAGCAAGCTTATCTATTGGTTGGATGGTGCCGATTTCCGGGTTGGCGGTTTGAATCGAGATAAGAATAGTTTGATCGGTTATTTCTGAAGCCAGGAGTTCGGGATCAACTGTACCGTAACGATCAACCGGCAGCAGGGTTACTGTAAAACCTTCTTTCTGTAAGCTCCTGAGCTGATTAAGAACCGAGAAATGCTCGATTGAAGAAGATATAATATGCATACCCTTTTTTTTGTTGGCTGCTGCAAAGCCTTTTACAGCCAGGTTGTTCGCTTCAGAAGCTGAAGCGGTAAAAATAATTTGTTTTTCGGCATCCCCTTCAGTTCCAATTAAAAGCCCCACTTTTTCCCGGGCCTCTTCCATGGCCTGCCTCGGTTTTTCGCCAAGAACATGGCCACTTGATGGATTCCCGTAATCTTCAGTAAAAAAAGGAATCATTGCCTGCAAAACATTGGCATCGACCGGTGCAGCCGCTGTATAATCCAGGTTAATCGATTTCATAAAACATCCCTTCCATCTTTTAACATTTGACACAGCCTAAAGTCTATACTATAATTCCTATTGAAATTATAGTATATAAAAAGTAACTTGTCAACAGCGACGTTAGAGGAAATTAAGATTTCTTTGTAGAAAGTAGTTTGTAGAAAGTAGTTTGTAGAAAGTAGAAAGAAGAATTCGTTTTACACATAAAATATAACAAAATTATTTAAGGAGAGATTAATGATGAAAACAAAAGAAAACCTGATGGCTGCTTTTGCCGGCGAATCACAAGCTAATCGCAAGTACCTGGCCTTTGCCCGTAAGGCTGAAAAAGAAGGGTACAAGAATGTTAGCAGAATATTTTAAGCTATTGCAGAAGCGGAAACAATTCATGCCCTGAAACATTTTGAAATAGCTGACAAGATAGGCACTACCCTTGATAATCTCGAAGCAGCCGCCGAAGGCGAACACTATGAATTCAGCAAGATGTATCCGGAGTTTATTGAAGCAGCAAAGCAGGATGACCACAGTAAAGCATTGCAAACTTTCGAATATGCCAATGCGGCAGAGAAAGTACACGGTGGAATTTTTAAAGATCTGAAAGAAAAAGTAGCATCAGGTACCGATGCAGAAGAAAAAGCAGTTCATTTATGTCCGGTTTGCGGCTGGGTAGGTATGGAACCGGTTCCCGACAAGTGTCCGATCTGCAACACTTCCAAAAAAGCTTTTAAACAATTTTAACTGGTATAAAAAGAAGTTGGAACATTTATGATTGATCTGTGAAATCAGCAAAAATTGTAGACTGTAAAAGGTAGGTGCAATCATATTTTTGAGACAGGTTATAAATAAACCGCACCAGTAATCCGAAATCTTCAGGCTTGCGGTTAATATATACTGCTTTTTCGGCTTCTGAGGCTTCTCTTTTAAAATAACCCCAGAGATGCTCAATTACAGAGCCAAGTGCCGGAACAGTAACCGGTTTTTCCATGATCTCCATGATCTGTCTGATCAGACACCCCGATTCTTCCAGGGGGTGTCTTTCTTTTAAGCTTAAATAATCCTGAATCATCTTGTAGTGGTTATAACCGCGGGCCATAACTGAGTATTTGTGATGTGCCCAGAGTTCATAAGCGTTGTTTGGCAGGGGTATCCGCCCGGCCTGCTTTTTATTCCGGTACTTCTGCCGGAGTATGTTTATTTGATCCACGGGAGTATCAACATAATCCATTGTTCTGTCAACATCGTGATCGCTACAGGCAGCACAGGGACTACTGTGATTGAAGTTCCGCAGTTTCATCTCTAAAACACTCAAATCATGCTTATATTTTAAGCAATTAAGTTGATTCTTCCAACGCAGAGTTTCAGGATGCTGTGCGTAACCTTTTTTATCACCTTCGATTATACTTAACAGGGCATGAATTTCAGCGTGCTGACCCAGCAGGCTTTGTCTCGACAGATATCCCGGATGAATATCCCAGACACGCAAAAAAATCATTCCTTTCAGATCGATATTCTTTTAATTGATAGACAAATAGCTTTAAATAATACTATGATTTGAAATACAACACAAAAATCTTTATAAAGAAAATATTTGACGACTATACCGGATTGGGCTATTATCTTATAAAACAGCCCTGAACCGGGCTATAAATAATTATAAACAGGAGGTAAATTATATGCAAAGCTACATGTGTGAACTATGTGATTACACTTATGAACCCAAAAATGGTGATCCCGATAATAACGTGGCTCCCGGAACTGCATTTGAAGATTTACCCGATGAGTGGAAATGCCCGGTATGTGGCGCCGACAAGGATGAATTCCAGGCTGTACCCGATACCGCGTAGAGTAATTTTCTGCTGATTAAACAGGGACAGGATTATATTTTTCCTGTCCCTGTTTATTTTCTCCGGGTTTTACTATATAAGCTAGAGTTCTTTAACCACAAAGCTTCCGATAATCCAAAAACCAACCCAGTTAATAGAAAAGGCTTCACCAAACATCTCATTTCGAATATAAAAGGGAATGCCCTCTATTTCTTTCTTCTGATAATTCTCTTCTTCTTCCGGTTTACCTGCTTTCACGGCAGGAGTTACAAAAGAACCTCCTCACCCGCCACGGCAAGCCAAATAAAGAGTATAGGGCCTTGCAGCGTTTTTCATTTTAGCCATGGCAGCAGGCATTATTTTTATTTTCGCCACCTTCAAACCTCCTTTAACAGCTTTATAATATGACTGATATCTGCTAATGCTATTAAATATTATAACATAAAAAATACCCCCATGGGTATATGTATGTATGTCTGTCTTTTTACTGCCAGAAACCGCTTTGGTAAACCGGTTGCAACCGCTTTTGGTATGATCGATGAAGGAAGCACTGCAGTAATAGAAATGGCCGCTGCTTCAGGGCTTTTCCTGCTTCCCGAAGCAGCTGGAGGGTAGTTTAAGCACTATTCACAGGGAGGGGATCAGAGCCTGTTTTGCTTTTGCTGACGGCCCACTTCCTTTACAGGAATCTATATCACGCGGGCCACAGCTGCTTAAAACAAAAACTGCTGAATTAATGCGTTTCTGGAGTCTAACAAAAAGCACTTATTGAAAGTTTAATCAGCATCTCTAAAAGGTATGATTGTTCTTTCAGTAATTTCTTTACCGTCTTGTCTGAACAATGTATCTCCATCATAACCCAGGGCAAGGATATCATATGTTCCCGGTTCAACAAAAAAATATTTACCAATACCACTGGCGACGACCTCACCACCCAACCAGTCTTCGCCCCAATCATCACTATCACTTGGAGAAAAATAAAAGGAGGCAATATCAAATTGAGAGTTATTAGCAACTAAAACAGGAACTGTTCCTTCTTCACCAATTTGCAGTCTATAATCTTCACTTATATCCCTTGCCGGTGAAAGAACGAAAAATTGATCAGTCAAAGGAATAATGCTATAAGATTCTCTTGGCAACACAAAAGAAACTGTTTCACCAGGTTCAATTGTTTCATCTCCGAGTAAATCTTCACCCCAATCATCAAGGTTCGGACCATAAAACAAAGCTACAGCAATAGTAATATCGTCGGTTTGATTAACCAGTTCAATGACAATTTCATCCTCAGAAACTGAACCAGATTCATTGTTTCCACAGCCTCCAGCTAATAGCAAGGCAAAAACACATAAAAAAATCAATAAAGCTCTATTTAACATAAACAACCTCCGTTAATCATTTTGTCACAGCTGAAAACTGATATTTTACAGCTTTGGAACTGCTGTTAATCAATTAGCTCCATTTTTATTTTTCTGCTTTTACGGAGTCATAATCTTTGCTTTGTAATTTTATCATATTTGTTTTATTATTCAAGTCGTTACAGTTGTATGACCAAAAATTATCATCTTCCGGCCGGAAATATCAAAAACTTAGCATTAAAATTTGGTAGTATCCAAAGCAAAGTTGCCTGCTGCTTCTAGTTCTTGCCAAGCCAAAGTATCAAGAATGCAAACCGTAAAGGTAAAAAGAACAGAAAAGCGACAATCATGATCAGGGCGACTAGACCAAGAGTTGAGGCGCCAAAAATTAGGCCCAGGGTGGCCTGGCGCTTACCTTTATGATCTTCTGCAAAGACTATCTTTTTTGCTGCCGCCCCAATTAAAACAGCTGCAATAGAT